>JAYUQI010000275.1:0-6880 GCA_043756805.1 Sphingomonas sp. | reverse complement strand
ATGGAAGCGATGGCCTATGGCTGTCCCACGACATCGTCGTTCATCTCGATCCACAATATGGCGGCGTGGATGATCGATTGTTTCGGATCGGCGGAAATCAGGGCGAGGTTCCTCCCCGACCTGATCGGCATGGATAGGATCGCATCCTATTGCCTGACCGAACCGGGCAGCGGATCCGATGCAGCCGCCTTGAAAACAACAGCCCGCATCGAAGGCGATCATTACATCGTCAACGGCACCAAACAGTTCATCAGCGGCGCTGGCGTCAACGACGTCTACGTCACGATGGTGCGAACGGGTGCCGATGGGCCGAAGGGCATCTCCTGCCTTGTCCTTGAAAAGGGGATGGAAGGCCTGAGCTTCGGCGTACCCGAACGCAAACTTGGCTGGAATGCGTCGCCCACGGCCCAAGTCATCATGGACAATGTCAAAGTGCCCGTCGCCAATCGCGTCGGCGCTGAAGGCGATGGCTTTCGCTTTGCCATGGCGGGCCTCGACGGCGGGCGGCTCAATATTGGCGCTTGCTCCATCGGCGGCGCGCAACGCTGCCTCGACGAAGCAATTGCTTATACCAAGGATCGACAGCAATTCGGCCAGCCCGTTGCCGAGTTCCAGAACACGCAGTTCATGCTCGCGGACATGGCAACCGATCTCGAAGCCGCGCGCGCGCTGCTTTACCTCGCGGCGGCAAAGGTAACGGCAAATGCCCCCGATAAATCGCGCTTTTCGGCGATGGCAAAACGGCTTGCGACCGACACGGGATCGAAAATTGCCAATGATGCGCTGCAGCTGTTCGGCGGTTATGGCTATCTGAAGGATTATCCCATTGAACGCTTCTGGCGCGATCTGCGCGTGCATTCGATTCTCGAGGGCACGAATCAGGTGATGCGGATGATCATCGGTCGTGATTTGTTGCGCCAGTGACTCCCGACCTTATCATAGCAACCGAGGGCAAGATCGGCCGCATCCGGCTCAATCGCCCTGCGGCACTCCATGCGCTAACCACCGATATGTGTGTTGGTATCATCGAGGCGTTGGCTGCATTTGAACGCGATGATACCGTCGAAGCGGTCGTCTTTGACCATACGGAGGGCCGCGGCTTCTGCGCTGGCGGTGACATCCGGATGCTCGCGACAAGCGGACAAGGCGACGGGAGCGACGCCCGCACTTTCTTCCATACCGAATATCGGATGAACCACCGGCTGTTCACTTATGCCAAGCCGACCGTCGCCATCATGGACGGGATCACGATGGGCGGGGGTGTGGGGATCGCCCTGCCCTGTCGCTATCGTGTCGCGACCGAGAACACACGTTTTGCGATGCCCGAAACCGGTATCGGTCTATTCCCCGATGTCGGCGGCGGCTGGTATCTGCCGCGCTTGCCGGGGCAGGTCGGCAAGTTCCTCGCGCTGACGGGCGCGCGGATTGATGGCGCAGAATGTTTGACGCTCGGGCTGGCGACGCATTATCTGGCGAGCGCGGGCGTGCCCGATGCCCTGACAGCGCTGTCCAACAACGCATATGCCATCGCAGCCGCGCTTAAATCACATGGCACCGGCGCGCCAATCGCCCGGATCGTCGCTAACCGCACCCATATCGATCGCCTCTTTGCCGCCGACAGCGTTGCAACGATCATGAACGCCCTCGAAGCCGATGGCGGCGCATGGGCAACCAAAGAACTGGCCACGATGCGCACCAAATCCCCGCTATCGATGGCCGTGGCGATACGCCAGCTAAGCGAAGGTGCGGTGATGCCCGATTTCGCCGCCGAGATGCGCCAGGAATATGCCATCGGCGCGCGCATGGTGCACACGCCTGACTTTATCGAAGGCGTGCGCGCGCTGATCATCGACAAGGACAACGCACCGCAGTGGCAGCCGCACGTCGACCCCGCCGAAGTCGACGCGATCTTCGCTCCCCTGCCCGCTGATGAGGAATGGACACCGCTATGACCTTTGAGACCATCCTCGTCGAACATCGTGATGCCGTCACGCTGATCACGCTCAACCGCCCTCAGGCTTTGAACGCGCTAAACAGCCAGGTGCTCGCCGACCTCATCGACGCCTTCGCGGCGTATGACGCCGATCCCGGCCAGCGCTGCCTCGTCCTGACCGGGAGCGAAAAGGCGTTCGCCGCCGGTGCGGACATCAAGGAGATGCAAGCGCAGGGCTTTGCCGACATGTACGGCAGCAACTTCTTTGCGGGCTGGGAACGCGTCACCGCAACGCGCAAACCCTGGATTGCCGCAGTCAACGGCTTTGCGCTCGGCGGCGGATGCGAGCTGGCGATGATGGCCGACTTCATTATTGCGGGCGACGGCGCGAAGTTCGGGCAGCCCGAAATCAAGCTCGCCGTCACTCCCGGCATGGGTGGATCACAGCGCCTGACCCGCGCCATCGGCAAAGCCAAGGCAATGGAAATGTCGCTTACCGGCCGGATGATGGGCGCAGCCGAGGCCGAGCAATCGGGATTGGTCGCGCGCGTCGTTCCCGCCGCTGATCTGGTCGACGAAGCAATCAAGACCGCAACTGCCATCGCAGGCATGGCCCCGCTTGCCACCATCGCGACCAAGGAAATGGTCAACGCCGCATTTGAGACCACGCTGCAACAGGGCGTGCTGTTCGAACGCCGCCTGTTCCACGGCCTGTTCGGCACCGCCGACCAGAAGGAAGGCATGGCCGCCTTTGTCGAGAAGCGTCCGGGCAACTGGACGGGGAAATAGCGCTCAGCTCGTCACCGACCATTCGGCCGCGACAATCTTGCCCGCCCATTTGATCGCGCGTGACAGGAAACTCTGCCCCGCCGCGTCGATGATCACACGGCCGGGGACGGCCTGAATGGCGGCGCGATCGTGGCCATCATCGCGCAGCGCGACGAGGCGGAGGCGCGAGACGGGCGTGCGCGGCTTGAGCTTGTCCTCGCCTTGTGCGGCAACGGCAATCGGGCCGCCATTGACCGAAGCCAAGACAGGCAGATCAATGCGTTGCGCCGCACTGTTCGCAGTTTCGACGAGCTTTGCCGCGCGCGAACCCTGCGCCGGGTCATCGGGCACAAAGCGCGCCGATGCGCCATTTTCCAGCCGCCAGACATCGCTTTGTGCTGCATAGGCCTGCACATCATAGCGCCCCGGCGTCACAATCCGCGCGACGACTTCGGCCCCGCCAAGCCAGCGTCCGGGATGCATATCAGGCGTCACATCGACGACTTTACCGGCAATCGGCGCGCGCAGGATGAGCTTTGCGCGGCGAACTTCAGTGCCCGCTAGGCCTTCGCGTTCGCCCTGAAGCTGGCGTTCGAGCACCGCGCGGTTCGACATATCCTGCGCGTCGGACATCGCCCGGTCCATCTGCGCCGACAGGCGCGCGATCTCGACGCGGTGCAGCGCCGCCTCGAGATCAAGATCGGACGAAAGCAAGGTCATGATCGGGGTGCCCGTCGCAACAGTATCGCCATTGCGGACATGGATTTTGGCAATCTGCGCCGGATCGCCCGCGACCAAGGGCGCATCGCCAATCGGCGACAGAACGGCGGGGGCGGAAACACTGCGGTCGAGCGGCAGGATCGCGAGCACCACAAGCGCCAACAGCGCAAAGCCGAAAATCCGCCCGCGCCTGTTCGCGACAATGGCGTCGCGCCGCGTCCACCATGCCGAGATTTCGTTGAACACCGGACGCCCCACAAACACCACCATTTCGACGACGAAGAGGATAATCCCCAGCGCCTTGAAAAACATATGATAGACCAGAATCGCAATCCCGACGAACAGGATCAGGCGATATATCCATGTCAGGAACGCAAAAACGATCAGGCCCGTTTCAAGCCGTTTCGGGAAAGGCTCGGGCGGCGCTTCGCCCAGATCGAACAACCGCTCGCGCAACCACCAGCGCGCCAGCGCGAAGCTGCGCGGTTGCAGATTTGGCACGCCAAGCGCGTCAGACAGGACATAATAGCCATCATAGCGCATGAACGGGCTGAGGTTGATCGCAAGGCTGGCGATCCAGCTTGTCGTCGCCAGCACGAACAACCCGCTTCGTAATGGCCCGTCAGGCACAAAGCTCCACAGCAGCGTGCAGATCGACGCCACCATCAGCTCCGCGCCGACGCCCGCACAATCGATCATCATCCGCTGCTTGCGCGATGTCAGCCGCCATGCCGCCGTCGTGTCGGTGTAAAGCACAGGCATCATGATCAGCAGGCTGACACCCATTGTCGGCACGCGGACACCGAAACGCGTCGCGGTATAGGCGTGACCAAGCTCGTGGATGACTTTGACCCCGCCGAGCGCGATCCCGTAGGCAATCAGCCCCTGCCAGTTGAAGAAATACAGGAACGACGCGACAAACGCGTCCCACTGCCGCGCGACCAGCACGAAGCCGAGCAGCGCCATTGCAACAAAGATCGTCAGGCTGGTGCGCGACCAGAGCGGAGCCACCGTCGGCAATGTCCGTTGCAAAAACGCTGTCGGCTTCACCAGCGGCAGGCGGATGAAAAGATAATGATCGACCAGCCACTTCCACCACTCGCGCTGTCGCAGTTTTCGTTGCGCCGTGAACTGTTCGACCGCCGGACCGTTGGGGGCGATCGTCAGGCTGTTCTGAAACGAGAAATCGAGGACACGACCAATGGCGAGGTCGGCATCTTTGGCCTCGACACCGTCCGCCGCGAGGCCCGCACGGATGTGATTGAGCGACCCGTTCTGCCACAGCGCGAAAATGCGAAACTCGAGTTTGCCAAGCTGGTAAAACAAATGCCGAACGGGATCGAACAGCGTCCAGCTCGGCGCCCCCGTCACGAGTGGGGCACCGCGCTCGATGCGCAATTCCTGCCGCAATCCAGGGAGCATTATGTCTTGAGCAGGCGCAAGCGATGCCACCCGATCAAAAGCCGAGATATTGCCGCGCGCTCGAAATCGGGCGCTTCAGCATCGAATAAGCCAGCGGCACCCAGCGGCCATAGACCCGCGCCGTCCCGCGCGATCCGATGCGCGGGCGGCTTGCCAAGGGCTTGGCCGTCAGCGCAAACGCCAACACATTCTCGGGCGTCATCCGCGCCTGAAAACTCGCGCGTTCGAGCCGCGCATCAAGCGACCAGAGCGGCTGGCTGTCGAGCCAGATCTTGACCGGGGCACCGGGTTCCAGCGCCATCTGTTCATGCGCGGGCAAGTCGATGCGCAGCGACACGTCGCGCGGGTCGGCAACCTGCATGATCGCTTCGCCGGTGTTGACCGCGCGCCCTTCCCATTCGCGGCGATCGGTATAGATCGCCATGCCATCGCGCGGGGCATTGATCCGCGATTTGGTCATCATGTCGGCGGCATAGGCATGTTCAGCCTGCGCCAGTTCATATTCGGCGCGGGTGATCGATATTTCGCGCGATTCCTCGACGGCACCGAACACGGCCGTTGATGCGCGTTCGACCCGTGCGCGCGCGACGGCGAGTTTCTCTGTCGCAATACCCAGCTCGTTGCGCAGCTTGGTATCTTCGAACTGGACCAGCGGCGCACCTTTACGAACAAAACTGTTCGGCGGAATTTCGAGACGCTGGACGACACCGGCGAACGGCGCGGCAATGATAAACGGCCGCGCGGCGACAACTTCGACCGGGGCGAGCGCAGTCATGCGGACGGGCAGCAGGGCGATGATGCCCAGCGCAATGGCAATCCCCCGCCGCTCGCGCTTGCCCAGTTTCTTGACGGGCCGGACGGGCTTGCCACCCGCCAGCGCGCGCCAGCTGTGTTCGACCGTTTCAGCTATGCGACCGACGCGGAACGCCTCACCCTCGCGCAGCGGCTCGGTGCGGGCAATCAACAGCCCCGCAAAGACGACGCCGTCGCCATCGCGCATCGGCTGCCAATGCCAGGCATGAAAAGGATAATCGTCGAGCGCATCTTCGCCGGGCTTTGCATAAGCCGCCGCATCAAACGTCTGCGGTTGCGACACGTCCAGCCGCGACAGGCTTGCTTCGATAAAGGCAATCAGCGGCGCGTTGCGGTCGACCACCGACAGGCTCGACGCCGCCATCACATGATAACCATCGCCGATCCGCGCATGGCGCAGCACAAACATCTGATCGTAAGCAAATATGCGGCGGCTTTCGTTCGCCACATGATAAACCAGCTCCGCCTCGGTCGGTTGCCGCCGGACTTCGGCTTCATACTGGAGCAGCGCTGCGAGCGACGCCTGTTCGAGCGGCACCGCGCGGGCGATGACCGGGGGAGTGCTGACCTTGATCGGTTCAGGCGCCGGCTGGCTTGCCATTGGTCCCCTGCCCTTCAAACTGCGCCGACCCGCTCATCCCGGGAAGGACAGTCGCACCAGTGCCCGACAAGTGACCGACAACCCGGATCGTCTTGCTGACCGGATCGACCGACGCGCCAAGGCGGGCAATCGAGCCACTGACTGTCTGGCCGGTTTCGTCGACCTTGAAATCGAACTTTGCACCCGGTTTCATCCAGACAAGCCATTTCGACGGCACGATGATCTGGACTTCGAGATTGCTCGCATCCTGAATTTTCATCAGCGGCTGGCCGGTTGCCGCCACTTCGTTGGCATGCGCGATCTGTTCGACGACGACACCGCTGAACGGCGCATAGACCGCACAGTCATTGAGTTGCGATGAAACGGCGGCAGCTTCGGCCGATGCCTTGCCCAGATTGGCTTTCGAGACGCCGACTTCATTCTTGCCGACCGCTTGATAGGCGTCGAGCTCGACATTGGTGTCATAGGTTTTTTTGTAGGCTGCGGTTGCCGCATTGGCGGCAGCATATTGCGCGCGCAGGGTCGAGCAATCGAAGCTGGCGAGCAAGGCACCACGCCCGAATTTCTGACCGGTCTTATACGGCATCGCGATGATCCCCGCCGTCATGCGCGAAGCGATGGTG
>JAYUQI010000274.1:0-6906 GCA_043756805.1 Sphingomonas sp. | reverse complement strand
GTGCCGAAGGGCCAGCGGAAGATCGACTTCTTCGCCATGAAATGCGCTTCGACGCCGAGGTCGTCGAACAGGCCGAGGACATAGGGAAAGTCCCAGTTGCTCGTGTGTGGTGACGCGATGAGGACGAAGCGGCGCGGCTCGGGCACAGTGCCGACGGCTTTCCAGCCGCGCCGCCGATAGAGGTAAACCAGAAAGCGGTGGACAATCCGCGCGGGCAGGCCGCGCTTCATCGCACCACCGCCAGCGTCGCGCGGGCCGCGAGCCGTTCGAGTGCAGCGGCATGAATGCCGGGGGCGGTGGCAAGGACTCCAAACATCTCGCCCTTGGTCGAGTTAAACCGCAATGTCTGCCCGCGCGCGTCGGTCACAATCGCCCCCGCTTCCTGCGCGATCAGCGCGGCGGCGGCGATGTCCCACTCATGGCCCCAGCGCAGCGCGGCGAGCAAGTCGGCCTCGGCGCTGGCGACCATCGCGATGCGCAGCGCGATCGAATTGGGTTTGAAAACCATCGCCAAGTCGGCGTCGACTTTGGGCAGCATGTCGGCTGGCACACGCGCGCCGGGGAGTTCGGCGCGGTCGCTTGCCTTGAGTGTCACGCCGTTGCGCGTCGCGCCCTTGCCCACTTCGGCGGCCCAATGTTCATTGCGGGCCGGGGCATCGAGGACACCGAGCACTGCGCGCCCGCCCTCGACCAGCGCGACCGACACACACCAGCCCGGACGCCCGCGCACGAAATCGCGCGTCCCGTCGATCGGATCGACGACCCATACGCGCGACCGCATCAGTCGTTCGGCGCTGTCGGCGGTTTCCTCCGACAGCCAGCCCGCTTCGGGATCGAGATCGCGGAGCGCCGAGCGCAGCATTTCATTGGCGGCAAGATCGATTTCGCAGACAACTTCGCCGGGCACTTTGTCCCAGCTTTTGAATTCGCCCTGCCAGCGCGACAAAGCCATCGCCCCGGCGGCGCGCGCGGCTTCGCTGACCTGGGCGAGCAGGTCAGTCACCCGCGACGGTCATCCCGTCGATCCGCAACGTCGGGGTGTTGCTGGTGTAGCGAAGCGTCAAGTCGTTGGCGGGGATTATGCCCAAGAACATATCTTTCAGGTTTCCCGCGATGGTCACTTCGGACACCGGCCCGGCCAATTCGCCCTTCACGATCCTGAAGCCCGATGCGCCGCGGCTGTAGTCGCCGGTCAGGCCATTGACGCCCATGCCGATCAGTTCGGTGACATAAAAACCGTCGGCGATGTCGGCCATCAGCGCGGCGGGCGTGACGCTGCCGGCTTCCATGCGCAGGTTGGTCGCGCTTGCACCGGGCGCACCCGAGATACCGCGCGCGGCGTGGCCGGTTGGCGCGATACCGATCTGCCGCGCGGAGGCGCTTTCGGCGATCCAGCCGGTCAGCCGCCCCTTGTCGATGATCGTCGTCGGCTTGGTCGGCAGACCTTCACCATCGAACGCCTTGCTGCGGAATCCGCGCGGCAGCCACGGATCGTCGATGATCGAGACGCTGCTGTCGAAGACCTGTGTGCCCAGCGCATCGAGGAGGAAGCTCGTCTTGCGCGCGATGCCGCTGCCCGAAATCGCGCCCATCAGCGCGCCGAGCAGTGACGGCCCGACGCGGGGATCGAACATGATGGTCATCGGCCCGCTTTTGAGCCGCGCCGGGTTCATGCGGCGGACGGCGCGGGTGCCCGCTTCGTGTCCGACGGTCGCGGCGTTGTCGAGATCGCTCAAGTGGCGCACCGCGTGATAGGCATAGTCGCGCTGCATCGCGTCACCAACGCCTGCCAGGACGCTGGCGGAAACGCTGTGGCTGCTGCCGAGTGTTGCGCCGGCGAACCCTGCGCTGGTGGCAATCGCACTGACCCCGTGGCCGACGCTGGCGCTGCCGCCCTGGCTGTTGGTGACACCCGTGACAGCGAGCGCAGCTTCTTCAGCGGTCAGCGCGCGCTCCTTTAGCGCTTCGGGCGACACGTCCTGCGCGTCATTGGTGTCGAACGACGCAAATGGGCCACGGGTCAGCAAGTCAGGCGGCGCGAGCCCGGCGAACTTATCCTCGGGCGCCAGCCGCGCCATCGCAACAGTGCGTTCGATCAGGGCATCAATCGATGCGCTGGAAAAATCGGAGGTCGAGGCGGTTGCCGACCGGCTGCCGACGAACACGCGCAGGCCGATCTCGGCGCTCTCGGCGCTGCCGACATCCTCCAGCACGCCGAGGCGCACCGAGACATCACACGACGCACTGCCGCCATAGACAGCATCGGCGGCGCTGGCCCCGGCGCGGACGGCGCGGGCGATAAGGTCGGTCGTGCGGTCGAGAGCGTCGTCAGCAGAAAGCATCGGCCCCGCTTAGAGGCGGCTTGCCGTTCCGACAACTGCGCAGGCGAGCGCCATCAACAATCCGGCAAAACGGTTTGACCGGAATTTGGCCAGCGCATCGTCGCCGTTTTCGGTTTTCAGCGTGACAACCTGCCAGCCGAAATGGAGCGCAATCGGAATCAGCGCGGCAATCGCCAGCGGATCGGGGCTGACTTGCCAGAGGGCAGCAGCCCACAAAGTGAGCGCCATGGCATAGAACAGCGTGACGCCGCCGCGCACTTGCGACCCCATTCGCAGGGCCGACGACCGCACCCCGATCAGCGTATCATCCTCGCGGTCCTGCATCGCGTAGATCGTGTCATAACCGATGACCCACGCGATGCTCCCCGCATAAAGCAGGAGCATCGGCAGCTGGACTTCATTCGTGACCGCTGTCCAGCCGACAAGCGCTGCCCATGAGAAGACGATGCCGAGCCACGCCTGCGGCCACCAGGTAATGCGTTTCATGAAAGGGTAGGCGGCGACCGGTAACAGGCTCGCCAGTGATATGATCTGCGCCAGCAACGGCAGTTGCAGCAGGACGACCAGCCCGATCAGGCAGAGCAGCACCAGCCATATCCATGCGGCCTTCAATGTCACAGCGCCACTCACCAACGGTCGGCGTCGCGTCCGTGCGACCTGCGCATCGAGATCGCGGTCGACGATATCGTTATAGACGCACCCCGCGCCGCGCATGGCGATGCTGCCCAACAGCAGCCACAGGATGAGCGGCCAATGCGTTGTCAGCCCGCCCGCGAGCAATACGCCCCATGCGCCGGGCCAGAACAGCAGCCACCAGCCAATTGGCCGGTCGAAGCGCGCAAGCAACGCATAGGGCCGCGCCGATGCGGGCAGCCAGCGGATCAGGCCGCGCAGTTCGGTATCGGGGGTCGTCTCAACACTCACACCGTTCACCCTGAGCTTGTCGAAGGGCTGTCCTTCTTTGGACTGAGGCAAGAAAGCAAGGACAGGCCTTCGACAAGCTCAGGCAACTCGGTTTATGGGGGGCAATGCCCGCAACCCCGTCCCCGCCACCTCAAATTTCACCCGAAAGCGGTATCCGCCTGTTTGTCGAGACACCGCTGTCCGATCTGTCCGAAATCAGGATCGATGGCGCGCAAGCACATTATCTGATTTCCGTCATGCGCGTGAAAGTCGGGACGCGGTTAAAGCTATTCGATAACATAAGCGGCGAATGGCTCGCCGAAGTCGCGATGCTGGCCAAGCGCGACCTGATTCTGACTCTGCTCGGGCATTTGCGCCCGCGCGAGACCGTGCCCGACTTGTGGCTTGCCGCTGCGCCGATTCGCCGCGCGCGTTATGACTGGGTGGCGGAGAAAGCATGCGAGCTGGGTGTGGCACGGTTCATACCGGTGCTGACGCGGCGCGCGGTGGTCGACAAGGTCAAGGATGACCGCCTGCGCGCGCACATGATCGAGGCCGCCGAGCAATGCGGGCGGACGGCGCTTCCCATATTGTCGCCGCAAATACGCTTGACCGACTGGTTGCCGACGCTTTCAGGGCGGACCCTATTCTTTGCCGATGAGGAAGGCGGCGCACCCTTTGCCGACGCCATTGCCAAAAACCCCGGCCCTGCGACCATCCTGATCGGGCCCGAAGGCGGATTCGATGATGCCGAACGCACGCTTATCAGTGCCACCACAGGTGCAGTGCCGGTATCGCTTGGCCCCCGCATCCTGCGTGCTGATACGGCTGCCGTGGCCGCTATTGCGGTCTGGATGGCCGTTTCTACTTAATCCGGGCGCGGAATTTCAAGGTGAAGCTGCTGTTCGCGGCCATGCTGCCGACGGGCGCAAAACGCAGCGCGGTGACCGCCGGATCATAGCCTGCCGCAGGCGTGTAGACATAGGTTGCGCCCGCGTTGTTCGAATAAGTGAGATTGGCGGCACCAAAGGTCAGTCCCGTCGTCCCGGCATTGAAATCATAGTTGGTGGTCAGCGGCCCGGCATCGTCGATGTCGCCGTTGTAGAATGTGACTTGGGAAGGCAACGGATCGGTGAGCACAGTTGTCGACAGATCCACCGGCGACGTGTTCGCGTTCGCAACCGTCAACGTGTAAATAAGGTCTGCGCCGGGAATCATCTTCGGGTTCGTCGTGCCGTTGACCGGATCGGACCAAGGCGCATTGGTCTTGGTGAGTGTGACGCTGGGCATCGGGCAAAAGCTCACGCCCTTGATGCTGATGCCCTGTTGGCCGGTGGCGGTTTCGCCGGTTTGCAGCGGATAATTGCCGTAGCGCACTTCAACCGACGTCACCGGCTGCGCAAAGCTGAGTGTAATATCGCCTGTCGTGTTCGTATTGGGGCTGCTCCCCCTGCCCACGCCCTGCGCCGCCGTGACGGCAAGCGGCGTTGCGACCGGACCGAGCGTCAAAGATGACGATGCATTGGTGAAGGGCCCTGTATTGTTCACTTGACCAAAGGGCGTCACAAGCGTCGGTATATAAGTGCTCGCGCCATTGCGCCCGACCGCCATAAACCAATCGCGAAACTGGTTCGTTGTAAAGTCGATGTCACTCGTCGTGATCGTCACATCGCGCACGGGCGTGGGAAATGTGAACGTGGTAACTACGACACGGTTGTTCACCGAGACGTCGGCGGTGCGCCCGGTAAAAATCCCGCCAATGACGAGAAAGCGGCTGGCGTTGTCGTTGTTGATCAATGTGCTGATCGCGGGCATTTGCGCACCGGCAATAATGCTCGAACTCAGACCGTTGGTTATAAAACCAACCGTGAAATTCTGGGTTTGCGCGGATGGGTTGGTCGCTGTGTAAGAATAGGTGGTCGCATAGCTGAGCGTTGCCGCTGCCTGACTGTTGAACAGAAAGCTATATTGATTTGCGGCAGGGCACGCCGCGTGCGCCGATCCACAAGACATGGCCACGAAAGCGGCAGAAAAAAAAAGACGTGAACTCCCCATGTCTCGCCCAATGCACCCAACAGAGTTTCAATCAAGTAAAATTCTGCCCAGCCGCGTTGCACTTTGCCACTGGATTGCACCGTTTCGCAGGTCTAGGGCGCGAGCATGAGCACGCGCACCGCCTCCACAAAGATCGACCCCGTGATCGAGAGCAAGGACGACCTGATCGGCGTTTTTGCGCATGGTGAAAAGCCCAAGGACGCGTGGCGCATCGGCACCGAGCACGAAAAATTCGTCTATCGCACGGCCGATCACCGCGCGCCGTCCTACGCCGAAACCGGCGGCATCCGCGATCTGCTGGCGGGGCTGACGCGCTTTGGATGGGCGCCCGTCTATGAAGGCGATACCGTTATTGCGCTGTCCGGCCCCGATGGCAGTGTCAGCCTGGAACCCGCCGGACAGTTCGAGCTGTCGGGTGCGCCGCTCGAAAATCTGCACGAGACCTGTGCAGAGACAGGTCGTCATCTCAAGCAGGTAAAAGAAATCGGTGCCGAGCTTGGTCTTGGTTTTCTGGGTCTGGGCTTGTGGCCCGACAAGACGCGCGCCGACCTGCCGATCATGCCCAAGGGGCGCTACAAAATCATGCTCAACCACATGCCGCGTGTCGGCAGCATGGGCCTCGACATGATGCTGCGCACCTGCACCATCCAGACCAATCTCGATTATTCGAGCGAAGCCGACATGGTGAAGAAATTCCGCGTGTCGCTGGCGCTGCAACCGCTGGCGACGGCATTGTTTGCGAATTCGCCTTTCCTGGAGGGCAAGCCCAACGGGTATCTGTCCTACCGAAGCCATATCTGGACCGATACCGATCCGCACCGCACCGGCATGCTCCCGTTCGTGTTCGAGGACGGCTTCGGATACGAGCGCTATGCCGATTACATGCTCGACGTCCCGATGTATTTCGCATTTCGGGGCGGTGGCTATGTCGATGCAGCGGGCCTGAGTTTCCGCGATTTTATCGACGGCAAGTTGTCGGTCCTGCCGGGCGAGAAGCCAATGGTGAGTGACTGGGTCGATCATTTGTCGACCGCGTTTCCCGAAGTGCGGCTGAAAAGCTTCCTCGAGATGCGCGGGGCCGATGGCGGGCCGTGGAGCACGATCTGCGCGCTGCCGGCATTCTGGGTCGGCATCCTGTATGACCAGACTGCGCTCGATGCGGCCTATGATCTCGTCAAGGGCTGGTCGATCGAGGCGCAGCAGATCCTGCGCGACGAAGTGCCGGTCAAGGCACTCGATGCCGCGTCACCGTGTGGCGGGACGCTGCACGATGTTGCTCGACAAGTGCTGAAGATTGCCGATGCGGGACTTAAATCGCGCGCACGGTTGAATGGCGCGGGTGACAGCGAACAGAGCTTCCTCAATCCGCTCCACGAAATCGTTGCGAGCGGCAAAGTCCCCGCACAGCGGCTGCTTGACCGTTATCATGGCGAATGGGGTGGCGACCTTTCGCGGGTGTATGACGAAATGAGTTTCTGATCCGCGCATCGGCGGTTGTTTCACGCGGCGGCAAAAATCAACAGGCTCAAGGCATTAAAGAGCCCGCCAAGTCACTGACTTGGCGGGCTTTTTATGGTGGGCGTGGCAAGGATTGAACTTGCGACCC
>JAYUQI010000273.1:0-2622 GCA_043756805.1 Sphingomonas sp. | reverse complement strand
GCTGGAAGAGCTGCGCAAGCGAGCGCAGTTCATCCGGATCACCGGCGCAGGTCTGAACGAAAGCCATGTTCACGACGTGACGATCACGCGTGAAGCCCCGAATTATCCCACGCGATGAGGTGCGGCGCAGCGAAAAAGTGTCAGACACTTTTTTATCGGGTGGTTGGTTGTGACCTAAAAGTTGCGGTCATCAAAAAAGTGTCTGACACTTTTTCGCGGTTGCCTTCATGACCCCCGCTGCCCGCGTTCAATCCAGCATCGAAATCCTTGACCTGATCATCGCATCGGTCCGCGACAATGGCGCGGCGGCGGACACAATCATTGCCAACTGGTTCAAAACCCGCCGTTTTGCCGGATCGGGCGACCGGCGTGCGGTGCGCGATTTGATCTATCGCGCGATCCGCACTTTTGGCGATGTGCCGAAATCGGGGCGCGCAGCCATGCTTGGATTGGCAGTGGATGATGCCGATCTTACGGCACTGTTCGACGGCTCGCCGCATGGGCCGCCAGCGATTGGCGCTTCGGAACGTCCTGCGGTGCCGAGTTTGCTCCCCGGGTGGCTGGCGCGGATCATTCCCGAGGAAGAGCATGAAGCGCTCCTCGAGCGCGCGCCATTCGACTTGCGGGTGAACAGGCTGAAGACAACGCGCGACGCTGTTTTGCCGATGCTCGAGGGTGCCGAACCGATTGACGGCACAACGAATGGCCTGCGCCTTCCCGACAAGATCCCGCTTGCCAATCGCCCCGAACTCAATGGCCTGATCGAAGTGCAGGATGCGGGCAGCCAGATGATTGCTGAAACCTGTCAGGCCAAGCCCGGCCAGATTGTCATTGATCTGTGTGCGGGGGCAGGCGGCAAGACGCTGGCGCTGGCAGCCGACATGGCGGGCGAGGGATCGCTCTACGCCTGCGACACCGATCGCGGTCGCCTCTCGCGTCTGATCCCGCGGGCGCAGGTTGCCGGGGCATATTTCGTGCAGACACGTATGCTGAATCCGAAGCGCGAGACTGAAGCGCTGGACGACTTGCTCGCCAGCGCCGATTGTGTCCTCGTCGATGCACCTTGTTCGGGCACCGGCACATGGCGACGCAATCCGGAACTGCGCTGGCGGCTGACTCATGCCCGGCTTGACGCTGTGACTGATCTGCAAGCCTATCTGATTGATTTGGCGGCAACATTGGTAAAACCGGGGGGTGCAATGGTCTATGCGGTCTGTTCGCTGATCGGCGAAGAGGGGCAGGCACAGGTTGACGCGTTCCTGCGACACCAGACCGGATGGACGCTCGAAAGCGCTCGGATGTTAACGCCGTCGCGCGACAAGACCGATGGTTTTTTCGTCGCGCGGCTCATTCGGGCGTGCTAGCCACGACACTCAAATGGTTATGGAGACCCTGATGCGCCTGACGCCCCCTGCAATCGCGATTGCTGTTCTGTTTGCGACAGTCTCGAGTGTCAGCCACGGCCAGCGCCCCGATAGCCAGATTGATGCGCGCTCGTTGATGCTCATGATAATGGGTCAGGCAGAAGCAGCGGTGGGTCGTTATGACCCGGCCACCGATGCGCTCGAAAGCGCTTTGGCAGTCGATCCTAAGAACCGCGCGGCATTTCTTGCACTGGCTGACGTTGCCAAGAAGCAGGGGCTGCCAGGCAAGGCGATCCGCCTCTATCGCGAGGCGTTGCTGATCGAACCGAATGACGTCGTGGCGCTGGCCGGGCAGGGCGAAGCGCTGGTTGCCAAGGGTGCCGTCACCAAAGCGAAGGAAAATCTCGCAAAAGTCCGCACGCTGTGTCTCGCCGCGTGCCCCGAACAGGTTTCGCTGGCCGCCGCGATTGAAAAAGGCATCGCCGGTACGGCGATGTCGGCGCAAACCGTAACGCCGAAACCCGTCGCGACGGTTGGAAAAGTGAACTAAATCAGGCGCGCGATGGCGATGAAATCATCGACCGTCAGGGTTTCCGCGCGCCGCGATGAGTCTATTCCAAGTTTTTCCAATGCCGCAAGCGCATAGGGGATATTCTTTACACTCTGTCGCAACATTTTGCGGCGCTGGCCGAATGCCGCTGCCGTAAGCCGTTCGATGGATGCGCAGCTGACACCTTGGGGCTGCGGGCTCGGGACAACATGCACCACCGCAGACATGACTTTTGGTGGCGGGGTAAAGGCTGAACGGTGCACTTTCATGGCCATGCGCGCGCTGCTGCGCCATTGCGACAGGACGGCGAGACGGCCAAACGCCGACGTATCTGGCGCAGCAACAATGCGTTCGGCGACTTCCTGCTGAAACATCAGCGTAAGCGATGCCCAGCGTGGTGGCCATGGCTCGCCGGTCAGCCAATTGACGAGCAGCGCGGTGCCGACATTATAGGGCAGGTTTGCCACGATGTGCCCACCGGGATCAATGACGTCGGGCAGGGCAATCGCCATCGCATCGCCTTCGATGACCCGCAGTCGATGTGGATGAACTTCGCCAAGTTCGGCAAGCGCTGGCAAGCAGCGACGGTCACGCTCGACGACAGTCACATTCGCCCCGGCATCGATCAGCGCGCGGGTCAGGCCACCGGGGCCAGGGCCGACTTCATAGACCGATTGCCCTTCAAGGCTGCCAGGCACAGCGGCAATG
>JAYUQI010000272.1:0-2639 GCA_043756805.1 Sphingomonas sp. | reverse complement strand
GAATCCAACGCCTACTCGCGAAGGTCAGGCGTTGGATTCCCGCCTTCGCGGGAATGACGGAGATATTCGTTTAGCCGCGCAATCTGTTTTTCGTTCAGAACCAGCCCTAATTTCGTCCGCCGCCAGATGATATCATCGACGGTCTGCGACCATTCATGCGCAACGAGCCAGTCCACCTCGCGCGCCGTAAGCCCGCCGCCGAAACCCTCGCCCATGTCGGGTGCCACGAAATCGCAGAGCATCGAGCCATAGGCGCGGGCCATGCGGTGCGATTGGTCGGAAGTGAGAAAGGGGTAACGACGGCGAACATCGGCGAGGAATATGTCGAAATTGCCGATGTCGCCGCCGGGCAAAATGGCGTCCCGCGTTTGCCCTGAGCGCAAACCAAGTTTTTCTATCACTTCTTCGGCAAGATGCCGTGCCGTTGTGATTTTGCCGCCGAACACCGACAGCAGAGGCGGGCCCCCAGAAACCTTGGCGTCGTCCAGTTCAAGCACATAGTCGCGCGTCACAGCTTTCGCTTCGCTCGCACCGTCGTCGTACAGCGGACGCACCCCTGAATAGGTCCGTACGACGTCTGAGGGGCTGATCTGTTTCACGAAATAGCGGTTCGTGGCAGCGCAGAGGTAGTCGATTTCGTCCGCAGTGATCTTTGCGTCTTCGGGCTTTTCGACGGGGACGTCGGTGGTGCCGATCAACGTCTTGTCGCCTTCATAAGCGATGGCAAAGACGATCCGCCGGTCGGGTTGTTGCAGCATATAGGCCTGATCATGGTCGAACAGACGGGGGACGACGATGTGGCTGCCCTTGATAAGACGAACGCCACTGCGCGCATTGGCGCCGGTCAGCGCAAGCGCTTCGGCAACCCATGGGCCGGCGGCGTTGACGAGGTTGCGCGCCGTAACTGTTCGCCCGTCAGATAAAGTTGCCGTCCAGACGGTCCCGTCCCGCCGCGCCGAAACGAGCGCCGTTCGCGTGCATATTTCTGCCCCGTGGCGCGCTGCATCGATTGCATTGAGCACGACGAGCCGGGCATCGTCGACCCAAGCATCGGAATAGACGAAGCCTTTGCCGGGGCGCTGGAGCGGCTTGAGATAGTCGGTGTCGCTTTTCCGCAGCGAGCGTGAGCGGGGCAGGGTGATCCGGCCACCGATGGTGTCATAGAGCAGCAGTCCGAGCCGCACGAGCCACCAGGGGCGCACCGCATTTTCATGGGGCAGAACAAAGTGCATCGGGTAAATCAGATGTGGTGCCGCGCGCAGCAGCCGTTCGCGCTCTTTCAATGCTTCGCGGACGAGTTTGAACTCGTAATATTCAAGATAGCGCAGGCCGCCGTGGATCAGCTTGGTCGATGCTGACGACGTGTGCGCAGCCAGATCATCTTTTTCGACAAGCAGCACTGATGCGCCGCCCATTGCTGCGTCACGCGCAATTGCTGTCCCGTTGATGCCACCGCCGATAATGAGGAGATCAATAATCACTTGTTTTCGCTACGAGACGGTCGGGGCTTCGACAAGCTCTCACAGACCGCTATGGAGGCTTATGCCAAAAACTCATGCCAATAGTCTTCCTACCCGCGAGAAAATTCTCGAATTTATCACAACGTCAGAAACCTCGGCCGGCAAGCGCGAGATCGCCAAGGCGTTTGGTTTGCATGGTGCGGACAAGATTGCGCTCAAATCCTTGCTGAAGGACATGGCGGACGAAGGGCTGATCGATTCAGCGCCGGGGCGGGCCTTTCATAAAATGGGTGGTCTGCCCAAAGTAACCGTGCTGCGCATTGTCGATCATGATGGCGACAGCGTGTTTGCGGTCCCTGATAACTGGCAGTCCGATGCGCCGGTGCCCCGATTGCGCGTGATCGAGCGCGGGAAACGCTCAGCGCTGGGTGTTGGCGACCGCATCCTCGCGCGAACCGAGGAACGGGGCGGGGGGCATGTTGCGCACCCGATGAAGAAGCTGGCGGCGACGTCGGAGACATTGCTCGGCGTCGTTCGGCGCGAAGAGTCAGGGCAGTTCTGGCTTAAACCCGTCGATAAGCGCGAGCGGCGCGACACCGCAATTTCGGACCTGAACGGCGCGCAGGACGGCGATCTGGTGCTGGCCGAAAAGTCAGGCCGACCGCCAAGGATCATGGCAAAGGTCGTGCAGATCCTCGGCGATCCGTTCGCACCGCGCGCATTCAGCCTGATTGCCATTCACAAGCATGGCATTCCCGATGTGTTCAATGCGGAGACGATTGCCGAAGCACATAAGGTAGCGAAGACGCCACTCGGTGCCATTGGAAAAGAGGGGCGCGAAGACCTGCGGCATCTGCCGATCGTGGCCATCGATCCTGCCGATGCGCGTGATCACGACGATGCGGTCTGGGCATCGCCGAACGACGCTGGTGGATATGATGCAATTGTCGCCATTGCCGATGTCTCGTTCTATGTGCGACCGGGTTCCGAACTCGACCGTGAGGCGAAGAAGCGGGGGAATAGCGTTTATTTCCCGGACCGTGTTGTGCCGATGTTGCCCGAGGAGTTGTCGGCGGACATTTGTTCGCTGAAGGAAGGGCAGGACCGCGCGGCGCTCACGTGCCATCTGGTGATTGATGCGAATGGCAAAGTGACGTCATGGCGCTTCACGCGCGCCGT
>JAYUQI010000271.1:0-2639 GCA_043756805.1 Sphingomonas sp. | reverse complement strand
AACAGACCGCTGCGGCCGCAGATGAAGCTGCCAATGCAAAAGACATTGTCGTCATCGGGACGCGCCGCACGGATCGATCCATTACGGATTCGGCATCGCCTATCGATGTTATCGGCGCGACCGAACTGAACGCACAGCCCGCCGCGAACATGCTCGACGTGATTAAAAATCTCGTTCCCTCTTTCTTTGTTGCGCAGAACACGATTTCAGACGCTTCGACTTTCGTGCGCTCGCCTTCGTTGCGCGGTCTGCCAGGCGACCAGATTCTTGTCTTAATCAACGGAAAGAGATTTAACCGCTCTTCGCTCGTCCAAGTATATAGCGGCGGTGACACTGCCCTGTCCTACGGTGCACAGGCAGCTGACATTGGCACGATCCCGTCGATCGCAATCAAGAGCCTGCAGATTCTTCGCGAGGGCGCAACGGCGCAATATGGTTCGGATGCTATCGGCGGCGTCATCAACTACGGCATCCGCGATGATGCCGGGATTGAGCTTCAGGCGCGTTACGGCCAGACCTTTCGTGGCGACGGCAAGAACAAGCAGATCGCGGGTAACGTCGGCTTCAAGATGGGTGATCGTGGTTTCCTGAACCTATCCGCCGAATGGTTCGACGATGGCCAGACAAGTCGGGGCGCACAGCGTCCGATAGCAACCCAGTTCATTACCAATAATCCGGGTCTAGCGAGCCAGCTCCCCAATTCCCCGGGACCGGTGCAAATCTGGGGATCTTCGCCTGCGAACGGCTATAAGCTGTTCTTGAATTCGGGTGTCGATCTGGGTGCCGATAGCAAATTATACTTCACCGGATTGATTTCGCACAGCGAAGCGAATCAGAGCTTCAACTATCGCTCGCCGGTTTCGGCAACCACGCCATTTACTGTCGATCTCGGTGGTGGCGTGACGGGAACACGCTCGCCGGGTCGCAACGGATCGTTTGCACCGATCTTTCTGACACCATGCCCCACGGGTAATTCGACCTGCCCGGTCGGTGGCTTCGTCAACAACACCAACACGACAAGCTTTGCTTCTGTCTATCCGGCAGGTTTCACGCCGCGCTTCATCGGTGTTGTCGATGAATCGTTCGGGACGGTGGGCATCAAGGGGACTGCCGAAGCAGGCTTTACCTATGATCTGTCGGGAACGTTGGGGCGTCACTCGACCGATCTGTCGATGACCAATTCGCTCAGTCCCTCTTATGGCCCGGTCGTCAGCCAGAGAAGCTTCAAGTTTGGCAAGCTGATCCAGAGCGAAATAACAGGTAACCTCGATCTGACCTATCCGCTGGAAGTGGGCTTTGCATCGCCGGTCACACTGTCGGGCGGCATGGAATACCGGCGCGAGCAATATAAGGCGACCGTGGGTGACGCGCAGTCCTTTGGGGCCGGGCCGTTTGCTTCGCAGCCGCTTTACACAGAAACTGCGCCTGGATCGGGCGTCTTCAACCGAACGACGCGAACCGATATTATCAACGGCGTCCCGACCGTCGTGAATGTCACGGCCAACCAGTCGCCGGGTGCCAGCGGCTATGGCGGCACCAGCCCGCAGGCGGCAGGCACGTTCAGTCAGTCGAACTATAGCTTTTATGCTGGTGCGGAAACGGATGTAACCGAAGCGTTGAGCCTCGGCCTTGCTGGACGGTATGAAAACTACAACACGTTTGGCGGCGTCGTCGTCGGAAAGTTCAACTTCCTTTACCGCGTCAGCGATGCATTCTCGCTGCGTGGCACCGTCGGCACTGGTTTCCACGCCCCATCACCGGGCCAGAGCAATGTCCAGATTCTGACGACGAACTTCGTCAGCGGTGGGCAGGTGCAGACAGGCACTTATCCGGTCGGCAGCGAAGTTGCACAATTCTTCCAAGCAAAGGCGCTCGTTCCTGAACGCTCGACCAACTTTGGCCTTGGCTTCATTTTGAAGCCGACAAGCGGGCTGACCTTCACCGTTGATGCCTACTCGATCAAGGTGACGAACCGCCTGACCATCACGAAAAACTTCACTGTAACGCAGCTGAACATTGATGCTCGGCCGGCACTTGCGGCGGTCGGCCCGGGTGGTGTCATCAACTATTTCGCCAATGCCTATGATACCGTCACAGAAGGCGTCGATGCAGTCGCGAGCTACCGTACAGACTTGGGCGAGGGCAAATTCAACGCATCGCTTGCCTATAATTACAACAAAAGCCGGGTCACGCGAGCAACCACTGCAGTCGACCAAGCTCAAATTGCCGGCGTTTCAAGCTTTGCACCGAAACATCGCGCCATTTTATCGGCGGGGTATGAATTAGGAGGCTTTTCGCTGAATGCCCGCGGCAACTATTACAGCTCGTGGCAGCAGACGATCGATTATCCTGGGCAGACGTTTGGCGCGAAAACAACGGCTGACCTCGACGTCAGCTATACGATTGCCGACCATTACACACTTACACTCGGCGCAAACAACATCTTCAATACCTACCCCGACAAGATCGCTGCATCGGCGACGAACCCGGTTTATCAGGTCACCGGCAGTCTTGCCGATGGCCAGATTTATCCGCGTAGCGGTGGTCCATTCGGGATCAACGGCGGGTTTTGGTATGCTCGGGTGAAAGTCAAATATTGATCGTTTGAATAACCGGAATTGGGGGCGGGGAAGTTTCGG
>JAYUQI010000270.1:0-6988 GCA_043756805.1 Sphingomonas sp. | reverse complement strand
CGGCTCTGTGCTGGGCAATCCTGCCCAAACTCGCCAATCACCGGTCGATGTTCGTGCGGACGTTCGGCGTTGTTTTCGGCTTTCTGACGTTGTCGGGCATCACAACCGGCCTGATCGTGACGAACCTGCCTGCGGCGGCGGCCAAGCCCGGCGCGAAGAAGGGCAATAGCGCCGATAAGGTGATCAGCATCGCCAATGCGCGCTGCCCCTCGCTCAGCGCGATGAAGCCGGTGGCCATGCTGCCCGCGACGACGATCTTTACTTTCGTCGATCTCGGGCCGCGGCTGATTACGGTGACGCATCACAAGGCGATTGCCGGGCCCTATCACCGCAATGGCGACGCGATCCTCGACGTGCACCATGCGTTTGGCGGCACGCCCGAAGCGGCGCGCGCCATCATGCTGCGCCACGGCGCGACGCTCCTGCTGACCTGCCCCAATATGAGCGAGTCGACCGTCCACCGCTTCCGCCACAAGACGGGTTTTTATGCCCGATTGGCGAAGGGCGAGCAATTCGACTGGTTGACGCCCGTGCCGTTGCCCAAAGGATCGCCGTTGCTCCTGTGGCGGATCAAGCCATGAAGCTCGCTTTGATCCCGTCGATCACGAACTGGGCGGCCAGTGCGGCGAGGATGACACCGAGGACGCGGGTAATCATCGCTTCCAAGCGGTAACCGAGCAGCTTCATCAGCGGCCCCGCGACCAGCAGGCACAGCATCGTCAGCGCCAGCACCGCGACCAGCGCGCCCAGCACAGTCAGGCTCTCGGCCAGGCCGTTGCTGCGCGATGTTAGCAACATTGCCGAGGCAATCGATCCCGGCCCCGCAATCATGGGAATGCCCATCGGAAAGATCGAAATGTCTTCGTGGTCGCTGTCTTTGACGTCCTGCGCGCGGTTTTCGCGGCGTTCGGTGCGCTTTTCAAAGACCATTTCGAGCGCGATGATGAACAGCATGATGCCACCCGCAATCCGGAAGGCATCGAGACTGACACCCAGCGCCCCCAGAAATGCCTCGCCGAAAATGGCAAAGGCAAACAGAATACCCGATGCAACGAAAACCGACCGGATCGCCATGTTGCGCCGGTGCGATGGCGGCGCGCCGGCGGTCAGGCTGGCGAAAATCGGCGCACAGCCGGGCGGGTCGATGACCACGAAAAACGTCACGAACGCCGAGATGAAAAGCTCGATCATGCGTGTCGCCGTTGCGCTGCTGTCAGCGTATTCTTGAGCAGGCAGGCAATCGTCATCGGCCCGACGCCGCCCGGAACAGGAGTGATCGAACCGGCGACCTGCGCGACGTCGTCGAACGCAACGTCGCCGATCAGTTTGCTGTCGACCCGGTTGATGCCGACATCGATCACGCACGCGCCGGGTTTGATCCAGTCGCCCCTGACCATTTCAGCGCGTCCGACGGCCGCGACGACAATGTCGGCGCGGCGCACAACATCGGCCAGATCGACAGTCCGGCTATGCGCCATCGTCACCGTGCAATTCGCCGCGAGCAGCAGTTGCGCAACGGGCTTGCCGACCAGAATTGATCGTCCGATCACCACGGCGTTCTTGCCCGAGACATCGCCCAATTGGTCCTCGATCAGCATCATGCACCCCAGCGGTGTGCAGCTGACCAGTCCGGGCAGGCCCGAAGCAAGGCGCCCGGCGTTGACGACATGCAGCCCATCGACGTCTTTGTCGGGATCGATCGTGCTGATGACAGCGAGGTCGTCGAGATGCTTGGGCAGGGGGAGCTGCACCAATATCCCGTCCACGGCGGGATCGGCATTCAACCGCTCGACGAGCGCAATGAGGTCGGCCTGCGCGGTGTCTGCGGGGAGGCGATGCTCGAAACTGCGCATGCCGACTTCGACGGTCTGCTTGCCCTTCGACTTCACATAGACGGCGCTGGCGGGGTCATCGCCGACCAGCACCACGGCCAGTCCCGGGGGGCGCGGCATCGTTGCCACCACCGCCGCAATTTCGCCGCGCAATTTGGCGGCGAACGCTTTTCCGTCGATGATCGCTGCGGTCATGCGCAGTCAAATCGCCGATAGCATGTTGGGCAGGATGACGTTCATCAAGATGTAAAGGACGAGCAGCACGACCATCGGTGACAGGTCGAGCGCCCCGAAGTCGGGCATGACCTTGCGGATCGGGCGATAGCGCGGCTCGGTCATTTTATCGAGCGCCTGCCAGACAGAGCGGACGAAATCATTGTGCGTGTTGATGACGTTGAAGGCGATCAACCACGACATCACCGCCTGAACGACGATGATCCACCAGATGACATTGAGCAGGATGTAGAGAATTTGAATAACGGCGACCATGAGCGACTTTCAGCGTTGAGTGGGCCTTGCTGCTGCGCGCTTTAGCGGGGCACGGGTGGGGCGGCAACACTGGTGGTTGAACCGCAGTCCTGTGCTTAACCTCGTCATTCCCGCGAAGGCGGGAATCCAGCTCCCGAACTTCGACATTGGGCGTTGGATTCCCGCCTTCGCGGGAATGACGAACGAGATTTAAGCGTGCACCAGTGTCCCTGCGCCCTTTGCCGTGAAGATTTCAATCAGCATCGCATGCGGCACGCGCCCGTCGAGGATAACCGCCGCGCCGACGCCGCCCTGCACCGCGCTCACGCACGTCTCGAGTTTGGGGATCATGCCGCCGGTCACTGTCCCGTCGGCGCGCAAGGCGTCGATCTGCGCCGGATCGAGATCGGTCAGCAGTTCACCCGATTTGTCGAGCACACCGGCAACGTCAGTCAGCAAAAACAGCCGCGTCGCGCCCAGCGCCGCCGCCACGGCACCGGCCATCGTATCGGCATTGATGTTATAGGTATGCCCATCCGCGCCAACACCGATGGGCGCGACCACGGGAATCATGCCCGCACCCGAAATCGTGTCGATCACCGTGCGGTCGACATGCTTGGGCTCGCCGACAAAACCCAGATCGACCGCGCGTTCGATATTGCTGTCGGGATCGCGGGTGGTGCGACTGACTTTTTCGGCGCGGACGAAATTGCCGTCCTTGCCCGATATGCCGACCGCGCGTCCGCCGGCTTCGCTTATCCAGCCCACGAGCTCCTTGTTGATCGCGCCGGACAGGACCATTTCGGCGACCTTCGCGGTTTCCGCATCGGTCACGCGCAAGCCATCGACGAACGAGGACTCCACGCCGAGTTTTTTCAGCATGGCGCCGATCTGCGGCCCGCCGCCGTGGACGACCACCGGGTTGATCCCGACAGCCTTGAGCAGGACAATATCCTCGGCAAAGTCCTTTGCGGCTTCAGGGTCGCCCATTGCATGCCCACCATATTTCACGACGAAGGTCTGCCCGGCATAGCGCTGCATATAAGGCAGTGCTTCGACCAGTACTTCGGCCTTGGCGAGAAGTGATTTATCGGGGTCGTGGCGGCTCATTGCACCATATCCTTGGCGTCGAGCCCTTTGCCGATGCGGATGACCAGCGCAATGACGAGCGGGACCATCACGGCGGAAAGCACGATCTTTGCCAGCATCTGCCCCAGCATCAAGTCCATGATCGGGCGAACGCCGTAAAACGAGACGGTAATGAAAATGAGCGTATCGACAATCTGCGACAGCACCGCCGCAATGATCCCGCGCACGCTGGCGAATTTCCCGGTCGACGACTTCAGCCGCTCGAACAGCCAGACGTTGAGCGTCACTGACGTGCCATAGGCCAAGATGCCTGCCGCCATCATCCGGTAACTCTGTCCGACAATGATCGGGAATGCCTCCTTGGCAGGTTCATACATGCCCGGATCGGTCGGCAACTGGAGCACGAAAAACGACAGAAGAATGGCGATGAACAACGGGATGAAGCCATAGCGCACGAGCCGGTCCGCTGCCACACGTCCGTGCATCTCGGCGATTGCGCTGGAGACCGCGATCAGCGTCAGGAACGGAAATATGCCCGCCTCGACCGCAAGCGGCCCGAGCGCGACCTGTTTTGCGCCAAGAAACCCGCCGAGCGGCACCATGCCCCCGTAAAAGATAGAAAAGGCAAAAAGCGAGCGGGGAAAGCCGGGCGTGGGTGCGGTCATCCACGCGGTGCTACTTGCTTTTTGGGCGAACGCAATATCTACCGACCCGCGTAGCGCGATGCTGCGGGTCGGCGTGGGGGTTTAATGGGTCATTCTCTGATGGGTCTTGTCGGCATTGCCGTCTTGCTCGCAATTGCGTTCCTGCTGTCGACAAATCGAAAAGCGATCCGCTTGCGTGTCGTTGCGGCCGCATTCGCTTTGCAGGCGGCGATTGCCGTTATTGTCCTGAAAATTCCCGCCGGGCAGGCCGCAGTACAAACAATGTCGAACGGCGTTGTCAAACTGCTCGACTATTCGAAAGAGGGGTCAAAGATCGTCTTTGGCTCGGACCTTGTCAATTCACCCTATGGCGCGGGCTTTGCGATCAGCGCGCTGCCAGCGGTCGTCTTTTTCGCAGCCCTCATTTCGATCCTTTATTATTTCGGGATCATGCAGTTGCTCGTGAAATGGATCGGCGGTGCAATCCGCATGATCACTGGCATTTCACGCGTTGAATCACTTGGTGCTGCGGCAAACATCTTTGTCGGGCAAAGCGAATCGCCGCTGGTCGTCCGTCCCTATCTGGCGACCATGACGCCGTCGCAGATTTTCACGATCATGACGGTGGGTTTTGCCGGTGTCGCAGGGACGATTCTCGTGCTTTACTATCAGGTGCTCGGGCCGCTGGGCCCGCAGTTGCTGCCCTATCTTGTCGCGGCGAGCTTCATGTCGGCGCCGGGCGGCATCCTGATGGCCAAGATCATTATGCCCGATGATCCGAAAGACGCCGGGGTCGATCCGGTTATCGAAGGCGAAATCACTTTTGGCGAGGAGCGCCCGGTCAACATCTTCATGGCAGCGGCTGATGGCGCGCAGACCGGCGTGAAACTCGCGGTCGCAATCGCGGCAATGGTGCTGGCGTTTACCGCGCTGGTGGCACTGGCCAACGGCATGCTCGGCGAGCTTAGCGGTCTATTCGGCTATCCCGATCTTACGTTCCAGAAAGCATTGGGCACGGTCTTTGCGCCGCTGATGTTCCTGATCGGCGTGCCGTGGGACGAAGCGTTGCGCGCGGGCGGCCTGTTCGGGACCAAGATCGTGCTCAATGAAGTCGTCGGCTTCATCGAACTCAGCGGCCAAGTGCAGACATTGTCGAAGCACACGATTGCGATTGTCACCTTCTCGCTGTGCGGCTTTGCCAATTTCCTGTCGATTGCAATCCAGATCGCCGTGACGGGCGGGCTTGCGCCAAATCAGCGCCCGACCATCGCGCGCTTCGGTCTTCGCGCGCTCGCGGCGGGGAGCTTGTCAAACCTGATGAGCGCAGCGCTGGCGGGATTGCTGATTCCGGCTTAATCGAGCCACGCGGGCACCCGTTCCGCACTCATAATCGCCGCCGCCGGTATCCGGTCCGCCACGACGGCATAACGATCCCCGTCGACAAGCACTTCGGGGACAAGCGCGCGGCTGTTATACGTGCTCGCCATCGTCGCGCCGTAAGCGCCTGCGGTGCGGAACACGGCGAGATCGCCTGCGCCAACTTCACCGCAATGCCGCGCCATCGCAAAGGTATCGCCGCTTTCGCAGACGGGGCCGACGATGTTTGCGGTCCACACCTTGTGCACTTCGTTGACGGGCGCAAAGTGGTGGTACGCATCGTAAAGCGCGGGGCGGGCGAGGTCGTTCATCGCTGCGTCGACGATCACGAAGGGATGTGTCACGCCGGGTTTCACGCGGATGACGGTGGTCAGCAAAACGCCGGCATTGCCGACAATGACGCGGCCGGGTTCGAACATCAGGGTCACGTCCCACTTGTTGCTGACGCGCGCGACCATCGCGCCATATTCCTGCGGCGTCGGCATTACGTCGCTGGGCCGATATGCCACGCCGAGGCCACCACCGAGATCGACATGCGTCACGGTCTGCCCCGCTGCGCGCAGATCGCCGACCAGCCGTCCCATGCGGATGAATGCTTCTTCGAGTGGATCGATGGTCGGCAAGGCGCTCCCGATATGCAGCGCTACACCGCGCATATTCAGCCCGGGCAGGCTGTTGAGCCGGGCATAGATCGCAGGGGCATCGCCGATGGCCACGCCGAACTTGTTCTCGGCTTTGCCCGTTGAAATCTTGGCATGCGTGCCGGCATCGACATCGGGATTGACGCGCAGGACGCAGTCGGCGCGGATGCCGCGTGCGGCAGCAATGGCCGAAAATTCGACGCCTTCTTCTTCGGACTCGATATTGAATTGCCCGATTGCGCGGTCGAGCCCCTGCGCCATTTCGGCTTGCGTCTTGCCGACCCCCGAGAAGACAATCCGGTGCGGCGCCATCCCAGCTGCCAATGCCCGCTCGAGTTCGCCGCCCGACACGACATCGGCGCCCATGCCCGCGTTCGACAGGACGCGGAGCACCGCGAGGTTGGGATTGGCCTTCACGGCAAATGCCACATCAGTGCGCCCCGCCGGTTTGACTGCATCCTGAAACACCCGTGCATGCCGCTCGA
This sequence comes from Sphingomonas sp., assembly GCA_043756805.1. Classification (GTDB taxonomy): domain Bacteria; phylum Pseudomonadota; class Alphaproteobacteria; order Sphingomonadales; family Sphingomonadaceae; genus Sphingomonas_O. Next base: position 452 of record JAYUQI010000270.1, on the reverse strand, counting down.
GCGTGGCGCGTGAATAGACATAGACCGGTGTGCCGACTTCGGCAGCGATCCGGCTCAGCGGCACGTCCTCGGCGTGGAGGGTGCCGTTCTTGTAGTTAAAATGGTCCATTTGAATTCCGTCTATCTTGCTCCCCTTCAGCTCTTGCTGGAGGGGTTGCGGGTGGCCCCTTTTCCAATCTGGCAGCAGGCAGTGCCACCCCCGGCCCCTCCACGAAGGCATGGAGGGGAGAAATAACTTCAATCCGTCGGCGGCAAATCGAATTTGTCGTCGCGGCGTTTTTCGGATTTGAGCAGCAACTCGTCATTGCGTTGCGGCCGGGCCTGATCCTCCGCTGTCATCAGCTGGTCGGGCGTCGGCACGGTTGCCGCAAATTCGGGCTTTGGCGGCAGGCTTGCGCCCTGCTGCGGCTTCAGCACTTGGCGACCACCGCAGGCTGACAATGCAAGGATCA
>JAYUQI010000269.1:0-6994 GCA_043756805.1 Sphingomonas sp. | reverse complement strand
GCGGCTGCCGGTTAACATGTTGTAATTCAATTGATAAATAGCCAATTTTCCTAAAAATGCGTTAACAGTGTGCGTTAAAATCACTACCTCAAAACTAGCCTATTGATGCCATACTCCACGCCGAATGTCTCGATCCCGATTGCCTTTCAATACGACTCTTTCAAATCCCAAGACTCGGAATATGTCGCAACCGGAACTTTTTCCTGATGATCGGTTAATCATGTGCAGAACCAATTTATCACAGAAGGCTGCATCCTGATCGCTTTAGCCGCCGTAGCTTACCGAGAAACAGGCTATGGCGAGTTCGATAAATGGGCGATTTGGCGACAATAACCATTGCCAGAAAATTGCCGCGGCAAGATTGGTCGCGTGCGCTGGTCGATGCAATCGTCGAGGCAGCGGCGCTGGCGGTCGGTAATCTTGATCGTGAATCGCTCCGTTCCAACACCGGCATTCGTATCGGTGCCGATTTCGAAGTTGGCCGTGTGACGGTGCGCCCGCAATTGCACGGCAGCAGGTATCATGAGTTCCGCGATTGTGCGCAGGTGATTACGGCAGGATTTATCAACCCGGGCTTGTCGACAACGCCGTTCAGCGCTGGCGCGACGATCAATATCGCAGGCTATGGTCCGATCTCGATGGTCGCGGATTATAACGTCCAATTCGCCAAGGACCGACAGCTTCACGCATTTACAGTCGGCGCGCGCCTTGCATTCTGACGGCGTCACTGGATCACGCAATCCGCGTGTTGCATCGGCCCTTGTCACGGTCGCGGTGCATGTTGGTTTGTTTAGTTTGTTGCTCATGCCGAACCGGGCCGGACCGCAGGCGATAACGCCGACGCTTCGTGTTTTCGACGTCAGTGCACTATCGACAGACCTAACGCCCGAGCCACCCAAAATACCGCAGCCCCAGCCTGTAACGCCGACGCCGCCACAACTCGTTGTTGTTCCGCCACCCAAAATTCTCCTTCCCGTCGCCAACAAAATCGCTGTTGCTTTGCTTGATCAGGCCGATAGCGCTGCCAACGGTGGCACCTGCGATCTGACAGCGCCGGTGCAGGCAGCGTTGCAGTCCAGTGAAGCGGTGCGCGCCAGCCTTCCGCTGATACCGCCCGACAAGCGATCGGTGGCCAATGCGGTTATGGTTTGGAAGGTCAGCTGGCTGGCCGAAGATCAGCAACTCGACGCCACCGCTATTGCAGTCATCCGCGACGTCGTTGCCGAGACGATTGCCGACGCGACCTCCGAATGTCGGCTACAGCTTCAAGCTGGACCGCGACTGCTGCTGCTGTCGGGACCGGGCGACACTGTCGTGCTCGCTGTCGGGTCAGGTCAATGGCGGTGGCAAGACCTTCTCGACACCGCGTCAGACGGGTTGACCGGTGAAGACACGCTCGATGCGGATCCGTCACCAACCATATTGGCGCGTGTGGATCGTGCATCCATTCCCCGTCGATGACCGTAGCTACCCTCGGGCATGGCAATGCTCGCCGCGCCGGGGAAAGCAACAATCAAAGATCAAAAAGGAGAATGGTAATGTCCTATCTGAGTAAATTTGCGTTGACGTCGGCGACTGGCGTGTTGTGCATGTCAATGCCGGTTATGGCTTCGAGTCACCGGGAAGCACCCGCGATCACGAAGTCGCCGAAGGTTGATAACACCGACGTGTATGCATTCCGCAGCTATGAGCCGGGACGCGACGCTTATGTCACGCTTATCGCGAATTTCCAGCCGGACGAGGGTCCGGGGAACGGGCCGAACTATTACACGATGGACCCCGATGCGCTTTATGAAATTCATATCGACAGCAATGGCGATGCCAAAGAAGACGTCACATATCAGTTCAAGTTTACTAATACCCTGGCTGGCGGCACTGGCGCAACAATCGCGGTTGGTGGAAAGACGCTACCGATCGCGTTACGTCATATAGGCCCCATTTCGGCGCCGGACGATGCAAATCTGGGCGAACGTGAGAGCTATTCGCTCACTGTCATCACGGGCGACCGCCGGAGTGGAACACGCGCCAGCGTGACAAATGCCGGCGGTGGAGGGTCGACCTTCATCAAGCCGTTCGACAATGCCGGGAACAAGTCGATCCCGAACTACGCGGCCTATGCCAACCAGTTCATCTATACCGTCAACATCCCCGGGTGCTCAACACCTGCAAAGGTCTTTGCGGGCCAGCGCGCAGAGTATTTTGCGGTCAATCTCGGACCGGTTTTCGATCTGGTGAACTTCGTTCCTGTTCAAGGCGCGCCCGATGCGACTTATAGCAGCCCGGCGTTCGGACCGTTCCCCGGTGGCATCACGCAAAGTCAGGATAATCAGGAACTGATCGGCAGGAAGAATGTAACGAGCCTTGCGCTTGAAGTGCCGATTTCCTGCGTCAGAGGTAGCGGGAACGGGGTGATTGGCGTCTGGAGCACGGCGAGCCTGCCGCAGGCGCGGATTCTTCGTACGTCGCCCACGCATCCGATGCCCGATCGTCAGGGCGGTGCCTATACTCAGGTCTCGCGCCTTGGCATGCCGCTGGTCAACGAACTCGTCATCGGCCTGCCGTCGAAGGACTTGTTTAATGCTGTGAAGCCAACGGCAGACGCAGCGCTGGCTGATTTTGTGACCAATCCGACATTTCCGGCAATCCTGAATGTGTTGTTTCGTGATGCAGTAAACACGACGTTGGGCACGAGCATTGCTGACTTGGCCCCCAATAACTTTCCAAGAAACGATCTCGTCGCAACCTTCCTGACCGGCATCAGAACGCTGAACCAGCAGGCAACGGTGACGCCGTCGGAAATGATCCGGCTGAATACCGGTGTCGCGGCGACTCCACAGGCGTCGCAAAATCCGCTCGGCGTGGTTGCCGACGATCTTGCCGGTTTCCCCAATGGTCGGAGACCGGGTGATGACACGGTCGACATTGTTCTGCGGGTCGCGATGGGACGTCTCTGCCATCCGGTGCCGATCGGCGGTGTTCAGACCGATCTTGGGCTGTGCACGCCGGCCAACGCGCCGACCGGAATGGTCGCTTACACCGATGGGGCCCCGAGCCGGGCGACGAACATCCTCGGGACGTTCCCCTATCTCAATCCCCCGCTGCGTGGTGCCCCACGTCCGCAAGACCGCCCGTAGAAAGGACTTAGACAATGCAATATGCAACCAAACTGAAAGCGGGAACGGCGCTGCTCATTCCGCTGGCAATAGCAGCGTGTAGCGACCGCGGCGATAATACAACAGCAACACCGCCGCCGGGGCCGCCGCCACCGGCTGCGTCGATCCAGAGCCAGATCGGTACCAGCTTCGCGCTCTTCTTCGATGCGGGCAACACAAGCGATCCGAAGGACCCAGTGGCGACCGATGTGCCGCCGCTCAGCCTGACGACTGAACCGATCGCCAATTAAGGGGGCCACGGGAGTGGCCGTGAGCAATTACGGACACTCCCGTTGTCTATCAGGTGCCGAAAGTCAGGCTGGAAAACGTCGTGAGATAATCCGCTGCGGGGTTGCCTGATATGGCCTCCGCCCAGACAGTGTTAAACTGCCATTGCCCATTATGCGGAATTATAAACGAGGCGCGGCCATCGGCATCAGTTTTGAGCGTTTCCAGCGCCACTGCGTCGGACTTGAGGTCGGTAAGCTTGACTAAAGCCCCCGCAAGCGGACGCCCTTTGAAAAGCACACGGACGGGCAATTTCTCGCCGGGTTTCATAAGGAGCGGATGACGTTCCGGTACAATCTCCAATGACAATCCGACCGGTCTTGTTACCCGCGCCGCGCTTTCGGAATTGACTGCACCAATCTGGATAACTGCCTTTGCGCGCCGACTATAAAGCTCGCGACCGTTGCGCTTCTGCGTGCCGGTTCGCACTCGGTAGGTCGCTATCGGCGTCAGTCCTTCGGTCTTCACATAATCGTTAAATCGTCGAAACGGCAAGTTGCTTAGCGAAGGCCGTGACTGAAATGCCAAGACGTAACTTCCCTGCTTTGCCAGTGGTAAGACCGCATCGAATTGGGGACCATCAAGCGTCAGACTGGACTTTCGATCAATCACGCCGTCGGGGCCCGACGATTTGAACTGGACGACCCGGTCGATCGCCCCACCCCATCGCTCGCGCTCTGCGCCATGTCCAACATAAGTCACTATGGGCACTTCACCGGGCGCGGCCATGACAAATGTCACAGGCTGCAACCAGAAGTCGTGCGCGAGCACGGGCGTTGTGGCCAGCATCCCCGTAAAAAGACCGATCAATCGGCGCATCATAATGTCTCCATGTCGCAATTCGATGATGCCGTGACTGGCCGAGGAACAACATATCAATCTACGTTGGGTGTCCGGTCGGGGATGCACCTTTTTCTGAATCGATCGAAATTGTGACGCGCAGGTTTTTGCGAGCAAGCGGACGACTGTCCGTTGTGGCGCTCATGTGGAGCGCAAGACGGCTGCTGCAAGTATATTGGTGGCAATCGTGCTGGCATTTCTGGCAAGCTGTTTGCGATTGGACGAAACGGCTAAGGATGGGGCGATTATGCTCTGTTGCGTTGCTATTTCAGTGTCGGCTTTTAGGACATATTGGCCAAGCCCCGTACAGCCTTGCAGCTCTGCTGCCATATGTGGTTGCTCATCCCGGATATGTTCCCGAACATCGCGGTTAAAAAGGCATATGGTCCGAGCCAAGAAAGTTGGATAGAAGCATAAGAGTGAGCTCAGGGTGCTTTTTATCGTGGTCGCATTTTGAATGAACCAATGGCGGCTACCAGAGCGCATCTAGCAAAGTAAAACTGGCAGCATGTTTGGCAGCTGCCGCCAGCGTCTTAGCGCGACGTTCGGGTGACCTGTCGCGGACGACCTTTCAGTTGTCGCGGAGGGCTTCTAGCAGCTCCACTGTTCGGGCTATTTTATTAATGGCAACTATCGACAGTCGGCGCGGTGTGTCTGTGCATCGGAAATGTTGGCGTAAATCGTCGCAATTCGCTTTGATCTGGCATGCGTGGCCTATTTTTTGTGGTCAGTGGTTTAATCCGTTTGGCGGGCAAACGCGTGATCGGCTTTGACTTAATCTGTATCACAATGCGGTAGTGTACCGACTGGCACAGTGATTTGCTTACAAGACTCTGTTATCACCGAGAAACGTGACGGCAGGATATCCAATGCAGAAACCCGATTTGGACCCGGCCAAGGTCAGCGAGATCATTGAAATGGCTTTAAGCGACGCCGTCAGCTTCGAAACGATCCACACCGTGCATGGCTTGCGTCCAGACGCGGTAAAGGCATTGATGCGGCGCGAACTGAAGCCGGGCAGCTATCGGGCCTGGCGCAAGCGTGTCCGGCAGTTTTCAGACCGGCGCGAGGTTTATAAATGACACCAGATCCTCCGTCCCGAGTGTCAGCCGCACGCCCAGTGAACCTGTGCCCGCCAACACTGGCTGTTTCCTGAGGCAGATGTCGAGCGCCGTAATCTGGTGGTAATCGGCGCATGCACGAACGATGCGAGTCATCAGATATTCCTGTGTCTCATAATGTTGCTCGCGTGCAATCTGATCGATCCGGGCAATCAACGGATCATAGTCGAACACGAGCGCCATCTCGTCCGCAGAAACCTGCACAAGCTCTGGCGCTATGGTCAGCGTCAAGTCCAGAATATGGGCGTCCGGGACAACATCCCCTGGCCCATAGGTCCCGATTGCCGCAGCGATATGAAGGTCGCGCAATTCAACTTTGGCCGTTCGTGTCATAGACATATCATCTCGATGCAGGATCATATTTTGCGATGTTAATGTGCCCGCTTGCCGCGCCACGAAAGTGATTTCTGGTTCAAATCCGCTAAATCTGACCGACCAGCGATAATGTCTTCACATATCTGGACTGCGCGTTGGGCCTGTTCCAGGCTGAGATGACTGTATGCGGGCCGCGATACATGATCGTACCAAACGCCCCCACAAACGGTGTCGAGAATGATCCGCTGAAAGCAATGATCATTCTGCACGGGCCATATATTTGTCGGCGTTTGAGCGAGTGCAGGCATGACCGTTCGGGTAAGGTGCAGGTAGCGATGGATCAGGTCCAGCCTCATTTCTTGGCGTGCATCGCAGTCGTAATCCAGCTCTCGCTGCTTCGCTTCACGCACCTGTTGGCTGATCGCGTGTTCAATGTCCGTCGGCATGTCGGTCTCTAGTCAAAAAGGACGGTAACGACCGGGGGCACGTTACCCCCGGTCGTCCTATTCATGCTCAGCTCTTGGGCAGAAGCACCGCGTCGATCACATGGATGATACCATTTGTGCAGGCGATGTCAGCCGTAACAACCTTGGCACCATCGACTGTAACGCCGTGCGTTCCATCGACATGAACCGTCGCGCCGCCAGCGGTGGCAGGATCCATGACCTTGCCAGCGACGTCAGCGGCCAAAACCCTGCCTGGCAACACGTGCAGCAGCAGGATCGCGGTCAGCTTGTCCTTGTTCTCGGGCTTGACAAGGTCCTCGACCGTGCCGCTCGGCAGCGCAGCAAACGCGGCGTCCGAAGGTGCGAACACAGTAAACGGGCCGGTGCCCTTGAGCGTATCGACAAGACCAGCCGCGGTAACGGCGGCAACCAGTGTCGTGAACGAACCGGCGGCAACAGCTGTGTCGACGATGTCGTGGAGTGTATCAGTCATAATATTCTTTCAAAATGTGCGCTCGACTCAGGCGGGGAAAGTTCCGGGGGTTGCGCATGACAAAAGATGCAGGGTCCCGGCTTGCTGCAGTGCCGCATTAGTCGGCATTGGAGCCTGTCCCTATACCGCCTTTTGGGCAAAACATGGCCGGCTGCGCGTAATAACGCCGTGCACAGCTGCGCCTCACGGGTCACATGTTCAGCGGTTCAACATATGATTGTGGAGCGCATCGAAATCTGAGCGAAATAGAGTCCGCCCGCGGTGAGGTCTGTTCTTTGATCTGAGTGAACGTAGGGCAGCTTTCAGTAGAGCCGATTTGGCGCCAGCATTCCCGCACAA
>JAYUQI010000268.1:0-2643 GCA_043756805.1 Sphingomonas sp. | reverse complement strand
ATCTTGACGCGATCGCAGGTCGCTCGACCCGGATTCGCCGGGCGCGCCGCATTATCGAAGCGATCCGGCCCGAGATAGAGGCGGCCGTCGACCATCTTTTTGGCCACACCTTTTTCCTGACCAACCCCAATGCGGCGCGCCTCGCGAAATGGCGCGCGCTGGCCGAAGCGCGGTCAGCACGCGATTCGGGCCATGCCTGGTCAGCCTATCAGCGGCTCCGCATCGAAAATGCGGGCGGACATGATGGCGACGCCACGGAATTTCTGAATGTCCATGACACAGCCTATCGAACCCGCCGCCTGCGCTTCCTGTCACGCCAGATCGCGATTCTTGCCGAGGCGCAGCCGCAGTCGAATTTTGAGCCTGTCCGTGTGGTCGTGTTTGAACGGCTGAATACGTTGTTCGACCTGCAACGCAATGACATCGATTTAATACGATTTGATGCTAAAACCGACGCGGTGCTGGCTACAGCGCTGGCGGCTTGCGCTAAGGCGGATCGCCGCGCGCCGCTGCTCGCCTATCTCGGCTTTCCGTTTTATGACGTTGCAACTTACGCACTGCTGCAAGGCGAAGGGCTGGACGAGTTCGACACGATCAAGGTCGACCGCATTTCGCCCGACGAAGCGCAATCGATCCGCAAGGGCGGCGCGCGCGCCACGCTGAAAGGGATTCAATTCAACAGCTTCGGCGCTTTCTTCAGCCGCGCCTATCGCGAGAATGATTATCTGTGGGGTCGGCTGCACGGCGCGGAGCGGCTGATCGATATAACGCTGTCAACGCTACCGGCAGGTGCCGAACTGCCGGCATTAAAAATCGCTTCGATCAAGCAGTCCATTTTCGTAGCCATCCTCGACGAGGAAGCGCTGCGCTGTGCTGCGATCACCCCGCTTATTCTCCAGTTGCGTCTTGAAGTTGCGGCCATGACGGGCATAAACTGACCGCAGGACACGAAAGGTCGTTCTTATGCAATTTCTGCGCACTGTCTTCTGGGTGGTGCTCGCCGTGCTCGGCGTCATCTTTTCGTTCAACAACTGGCAGATTGTCAGCATCAAGCTGTGGGGCGACATCATTGTCGACACACCGCTGCCGTTGCTGGTCATTGTCGTGTTCATGCTGGGCCTGTTGCCAACGTTGATGCTTCACCGCGCGACACGCTGGAGCCTGAAGCGAAAACTTGATGTTGCCAACCGCAGCCTGACCGAGACGCGCACTGTCGTCGAACCCGTCCGCGTCGAGCCGGTCACGCCGGGGCCGCTGTGACCAGTCCGATCTGGGTTGCCATCGACACGCCCGATCTGGAGCGCGCGCAGGCGATTGCCAAACGCGTCGCAAAACATGTCGGCGGGATCAAACTCGGCCTTGAATTTTTCGCTGCCAACGGTCGCAGCGGGGTGCATGAAATGGCGAAGTTGCATCTGCCGATTTTCCTCGACCTGAAACTACACGATATTCCCAATACAGTGGCAAAGGCGGTGCAGGCGCTTCGTCCGCTCGATCCGGCAATCCTGACGGTTCACGCCGCCGGTGGCCGCGCGATGATGGAGGACGCCAAGGCCGCTGCCCCATCGGGCACCAAAGTGGTCGCGGTCACTGTCCTCACCAGCCTTGACGAAGTCGATCTTGCGGCGGCTGGCGTTACCGGCAGCCCGCATGATCAGGTCATGCGCCTCACGGCTGCCGCCCGTGAAGCTGGCCTCGACGGGGTTGTCTGTTCGGGGAACGAAGTCAAAGCGGCGCACAAGTTCTGGCCGGGCGGTTTTTTTGTCGTCCCCGGTGTGCGCCCAGCAAACGGCGATTTCAGTGACCAGAAGCGCGTCGTCACGCCTCGCCAAGCGCTCGATAACGGCGCATCGATCCTCGTCGTCGGACGCCCGATCACGCAGGCGCAAGACCCTGACAGCGCTGTCAGAGCGATCGAGGCGACGCTATAGCTGTCTTGAATTTTCGGTAATTTGCACCCAAGTCGATCACTGAGAGGTTAGCCTGTCTGATGCGTGTCCAGAAAGGACCGATACGATGGCCAATGCGATTTTGAAGCCCGATAAAAAAGCACTTGATGACGAGCACGACGCGCAACCCGTGATCCATTATCCGCCCAACGATTTTTCGGACCGTTTCGCGCTGGGCTTTACCAAACTTCTTCGTTTCAGCGCCGATACATTTTTTGCCAAACGCTATGGCCACCGCGCCATTGTCCTCGAAACCGTCGCCGCCGTCCCCGGCATGGTCGGCGCGATGTTCCAGCATCTCCACTGCCTGCGCTGGATGCGCGACGACGAGGGCTGGATTCGCACGCTGATGGAGGAAGCGGAGAACGAGCGGATGCACTTGATGACATTCATCGAGATTGCCAAGCCGACGTGGTTCGAACGTATGGTGATCCTGCTCGCGCAAGGCGTATTTCTTGTCGGCTTCTCGATCCTCTATCTTGTCTCCAGTCGGACCGCGCACCGCGTCGTGGGTTACTTCGAGGAAGAAGCTGTCACGAGCTATACGCTTTATCTTCAGGAAATCGACGAGGGCCGTTCACCCAACGTGCCCGCACCTGCCATCGCCAAGCATTACTGGAAAATGGCGGACGATGCGACGCTGCGCGATGTCGTCCTGATCGTCCGCCAAGACGAGGCGCACCACCGCGACGTC
>JAYUQI010000267.1:0-7011 GCA_043756805.1 Sphingomonas sp. | reverse complement strand
TCCTTGCCTATGCGCGCGGATCGGATGAGGATCGCAAATTCTGGAAAGATGCGATGGAGGGGCGGCGGGTGTCGGATGATGATCTGGCGCACGGCATATCCCTGCTCCGCGCGACGGGGGCCATCGACGATGCGCTCGAACGCGCGCGGCATTACGGTCAGCGGGCAATTGATGCGCTGGGTCCGTTTGCGGGCGGCACGGCGAAGACCGCGCTTATCGAGGCCGTCGAATTTGCGATTGCGAGAGCCTACTAATTCCGCTCCCCATCCACGATGTCCTGCCCGACATCCTGTCGCCCCTGCGCGTCGCATCGAATCTCGTCATTGTGGCGCCACCGGGCGCGGGAAAGACGACGGCCGTTGCACCCGCCTTGATGCGGGAAGACTGGTGCACCGGCGAAATCCTCCTGCTCTCGCCACGCCGGATTGCCGCGCGCGCGGCGGCAGAGCGAATGGCGGCGCTGGCGGGTGAACGGGTCGGCGAGACCATCGGCTATGCCACGCGGATGGACGTCAAACGCTCGCCGAAAACGCGCATTCTCGTTGTCACCGAAGGGATTTTCCGCAACCGCATCCAGGTCGAGCCTGACTTGCCTGGCGTCTCCGCCGTTCTGTTCGACGAAGTCCATGAACGCAGCCTCGACAGCGATACCGGGCTGGCCTTTGCTCTTGATGCACAGAACGGCTTTCGGCCTGATTTGCGCCTCGTTGCGATGTCGGCAACGCTCGATGGCGGGCGGTTCGGGGTGTTGCTCGACGCGCCCGTTGTGGAAAGCGCGGGGCGGGCGTGGCCGCTCGAGCATCGTCATATCGGGCGGACCAGCGTCCGGATCGAAGATGACATGGCTGCCGCGATCCGCCGCGCGCTGGGTGAGGCGGAGGGGGACATCCTCGCGTTCCTGCCCGGTGTCGCCGAAATCGAACGAACAGCGGATCGGCTCAATCTGTCGGGTGTCGAGGTGCATAAACTGCACGGGACGCTCGACCCGGCGGCGCAACGCGCAGCCATTGCCGCTTCAGTCACGCGCAAGATCGTGCTGGCAACAAGCATTGCCGAAACCAGCCTGACCATCGACGGCGTGCGGATTGTGGTTGATTCAGGACTGGCGCGCCGCCCGCGTTATGATCGGGGCGCTGGAATGACGCGCCTTGTGACCGAACGCGCCTCGCAGGCGGCGGTAACGCAACGCGCGGGGCGTGCGGCGCGACAGGGGCCGGGCGTGGTGTATCGCTTGTGGGAAGAAGCGGCGACATCGGGCTTGCCGCATTTTGATCCGCCCGAGATATTGGAAGCCGATCTGTCGGCACTTCTGCTCGACTGCGCCCTGTGGGGCGCGACCGATCCGCGCACATTGCGCTGGCTCGATCCGCCACCTGATGCCGCGATTGCCGAAGCACGCACGCGGCTGTCGGCAATCGGCGCGGTTGACGTGGACGGTCGCGCAACCGCGCATGGCAAGGCGATTGCCGCGCTCCCGCTCCCGCCGCGCCTCGCGCACATGCTGATCCTTGCCGATGACAAGGCACTGGCAGCCGACGTCGCCATGCTGCTGAGCGAGCGCGGATTGGGCGGGAAGGATGCCGATCTCGATGCGCGTCTGTTGCGCTGGCGCGGTGACCGGGGCGCGCGGGCGGAGGCGGCGCGTCGGACGGCAAAGGGGTGGGCAAAGCAGGTCGCTGCTGCGGGACCACGCGCGATGACCAGCGTCGGATTGCCGGTCGCTTTGGCATTCCCCGACCGCGTGTCAAAACGGCGCTCTTCGGATGGAGCCGACTGGATCAGCGTCGGCGGGCGGGGATTTCGTCTTGATCCGACCTCGCCTCTGGCGCGCGCCGAATGGCTGGCCGTTGCCGAAACGGCGGGCGTGGCGGCAGCGGCGCGCATCGTTTCCGCCGCAGTGATAACCCGCGCCGACGTCGAATCGCTCTTTGCTGACCGACTTGAAACCAAGCGCACGGTCACATTTGATCCGGCAGCGGGTGGTGTGACAGCATTGCGCGAAACGCGGCTGGGCGCCATCCGGCTGGCATCGGGTCCGGATAGTGACGCGGACCCAGCGGCGGTTCGACAGGCTTTGATCGAGGGGGTGCGGGCGCATGGTCTCGATCTGTTGCCGTGGAATGACGGTGCGCGCTCATTGCGGGCGCGGGCGGCGTTTGCCGGAAATGATGCGCTGTCGGACGATAAGCTGCTCGCCGATGTGGATGACTGGCTTGGTCCGCTGGTCGAACGGCGGCTCGACAGGATTGCGCCGGGCGCGCTGACCGATGCGCTGCGCACGATCCTGGGCTGGGACGGGCTGCGCGCGATCGACAAGGTTGCCCCTGCCGAATTCATATCACCGGCGGGCACGCATCATGCCATCGACTATACGGCCGACGGCGGACCGCGCGTCGAACTGCGGGTCCAGGCGTTGTTTGGCCTGTCGTCACACCCGACCATCGGTCGCGGTATTCCGCTGGTGCTCAGCCTGACCTCGCCTGCCGGACGCCCCATCCAGACGACGCGTGATTTGCCAGGATTCTGGGCGGGAAGCTGGGCCGATGTCGCCAAGGATATGCGCGGACGATACCCGCGCCACAATTGGCCCGACGATCCCACAGCGGCGGTCGCCTCGCTGAAAACGAAGAACGCGCAGTCTCGTCACCAAAACCGTTCGTCCTGAGCTTGTCGAAGGACTGTCCTTCAACTAACCGCATTCGCAGGAAGAAGGGCAAGGCTTCGACAAGCTCAGCCCAAACGGATTAGGTTGAAACCGCTCATGTCGCACGCACGCATCTTTCAAAAACCCAAAAACGCCATGCAGTCGGGCCGCAGCGGGACCGACCGCTGGATGCTTGAATTCCAGCCGACCGAAGCAAAGAAGCCCGACCCGCTGACCGGCTGGGCAGGCTCGGGCGATACGCGCGCGCAGATCAGCCTGTCATTCCCCACGCTCGACGCCGCCAAAGCCTATGCAGACAAATATGGCATCACGGTGCACGTCATTCCGGCACCACAGAAAGTGTTGAAACTTCAAACCTACGCCGACAATTTCCGCTAGGCGCGGCCCGGCGTAAACGTCAGTGCCGTGCCGTTGATGCAATGCCGCTTGCCGGTGGGTTTTGGTCCATCGTCGAAGACATGGCCGAGATGCCCGCCACAGCGGCGGCAATGTTCCTCGACCCGCGCGAAGCCCAGCGTCGAATCGGTGCGGTTGCGCACCGCATTGGGGAGCGCGGCCCAAAAACTGGGCCAGCCGGTGCCGCTGTCGAATTTGGTTTTCGACGAATAGACCGGCAGTGCGCACCCGGCGCATGAAAAAATGCCCGCGCGCTTCTCATTGAGATACGGACTATTCCCCGGCCGGTCAGTCGCTTCCTTGCGCAGTGTCGCATAGGCCGCAGGCGACAAGCGCTTTTTCCATTCGGCGTCGGTCAGCGTGAGTTCGAACTTTTCGGCCGGACCCGTCTTGGCACAGGCCGACGTCGCAAATGCTGCGCCGAGAATGACGCTGCTTGATGATGTCAGGAAATTACGGCGGGTCAGGGGCATGTCGGTGTCTCCGTCTATGCCATCATATACGTGGGGACGCGCCATTTGGTTGCACCTTCAATAGGTCGAAAGTTCGACCATAAGTTTTTTATAGCCGTTGACGAAACATGCCGCCACCCGTTCGGGTTCGCTCAATACATTCACGCGCAATCGCCGTTTCGCCATTTCCTCCATCAGGATCTGGAGTTGCAATTCGGCAACGCGCGCGCCGACACAGCGATGGATGCCATAGCCGAACGACAGATGACGCCGCGCATTTTCGCGGTCGACGATGATGTCGTCGCCATTGGGAAAGACGCTTTCGTCGCGGTTGGCAGAGACATACCACATCGCGATCTTATCGTGCTTGGCGATTTTGTGGCCGTCGATCTCGGTATCTTCGGTCGCGGTGCGGCGCATATGTGCGAGCGGCGTCTGCCAGCGGATGATTTCGCTCGCGGTGTTGGTGATCAGGTCGGGATTGCTTTCCAGCTTGGCGCGCTGGTCAGAGAATTTGTCGAGGCCATAGGCAAGCGCCGTCATCGAATTGCGCGTCGTGTCGTTGCCGCCGACGATCAGGAGGATGAGATTCCCCATGAACTCGCCTTCGCTCATATGGCTCATGGCATCCGAATGCAGCATGATCGAAATCAGGTCGTTGGCCGGCGGCTGCCCCTTTTTCGTTTCCCAAAGCTGGCTGAACGACATGCCCATTTCATAGGCGCTGGCCAGACGCACCTGGCGCTTTTCGAGCGTATCGAACATTTCGACATCGCCCAGCATATCCGACCAGCGCGTCAGGTTCGCGCGGCTTTCCCACGGATAATCAAACAGCTTGGCAAGCATGCCGGTGGTCAGTTCAATCGAGACGTGATCAACCCAGTCGAACGGTTGGCCGATTGGCAACGAGTCGAGCACGTCGCCCGTCCGCTGCGCGGTTTCGATGCGCATGATGTCGATCATGCTGGGGGTGAAGGCAGGCGCGACGGTGCGGCGCTGCGCCGCGTGCTGCGGCGGGTCCATCGCGATGAACATCGGCATGCGGACTTCGCCTTCCTCGAGGCGGATCGGGTCCCCGGCAACCGTGATGCCGCCAACCTGCCAGTCCGACGAGAAAATCTTGGGCAGCGCTTCGACATATTGGATCGGCTTGTAGGTGGTCAGCGACCAATAGGCGCCGAACTTCGATTCGGGCGTGTAGTGGATCGGCGATTCGGCGCGCATGCGAGCAAACGGTTCGCGCCACTGGTAATCGCGCCACATCTCCGGCCTCGATACGTCAAACGGATCGACCACCGTTTCGGGCTCGACTGCCAGCGTTGCCATTGACTCTCTCCTGCCTCTTTGGTTGCAGACTGCAACCTTATTGACAGAGGTGTCAATGGGGTCGCGTCAGGTCGTCGCGTGTTTGCGGCGAAACAGGCCGCGCCATCCGCTGCCCGACTTCAGCACGCCGATGCGGAACAGGCGAACCGAAATCCAGATCGTGATGCCGACCCACATCGCCTGCCATCCGAGCGCCAGAAGATGCGGCCAGATCGCCGGATCGGTCGCGCCGCGCGCCGCCATGGCAAAGGGCGAACTGAACGGGAAAATTTCTGCGACATGAGCGATGGTTGATCCGGGCGCCCCGGCGGCTGCGGCAGACATGCCGAACATCGAGACCTGGAAAATCGTGATCGGCAGCGACAGCATCTGGATTTCACGCATCGTCGATGCCTGCGCCCCAATGCCGAGAAACACCGCACCGAGCAGCATGAAGGCCATCGCGAGATAGAGCGCACAGAGAATGAAGAATATTGGCGCGCCAATCGCCGGCGCAAAGCTCGCCGGCAGCATGCCGCCCGGCAACAGATTGACGCCCAGCGCGCCGAGACTTCCCCAGAAGGCGACAAACACGACCGAAACCCCGAACATGCCGATCAGCTTGCCGAGAAAAACCGCCTCGAGCGGAACCGACGCCGCGAGGATTTCGATGACTTTGTTCGATTTCTCTTCGGCAAGTGTGCCGACCGCTTGTCCTGCAAGCAGCAGCGTCAGGAAGAAAATGCCGAACACCGCGAAAAAGCCCGACGCTTGCTGTCCGCGCACGCTGGCCTTTCGCGCCGTATTTTCGGTGAGTGTGGCCGTCACGATGCGCTTGTCGAGCGACAGGCCCGTGCGGCCTTCGCGGGCGACGTCGTCGGCCAGGGTGACAAGATACTCGGCGTGGCGCTTGCTTGGCGATTTGTAGGCAACACGCGGGGCTTCAAGTGGACCACTCAAGACTGCCGTTATGTCGAGGGTCTTGCTGTCGAACAGTGTTTTAACCTGAGCGGGGAGATCGTTCGACGGCGGCGCGATCATCAATTCGGGTGGCCCTTCGCCGTCGCGATAAAGCGCCCGCCGATTGCTGTCGGCTGCTGTCAAACGCTTGGCGTCCCGACCATCGGCAATGGCAACGATTCGCGTCTTCCCAGCTGACGATGCGCCCATTTGCGCCGCGCCCGATCCGCCGACGACGCCGAAGCTGAGCATGAAGGCGGGTGCCAGCAGGAACAGCAGGAATGTCGGCGTTGCGACAATCGCGAGGAAATCGCGCCGCGCGATGACGGCAATCTGGCGGATTAAGCGCTTCATGCGGGGTCTCCGGTCTTGGCAGCGCCGACGATGCGCACAAACGCATCGTGGAGGCCGGGGCGTTCCATCGTCAGCCCGGCGATGCCATGCCCTGCGTTGATCAGATTGAGCAGCAACGGTTCGGGGCCGCCTGCAGGGACGGTAAAGCGCCAGCCGCTGCCATTGCGCATCGCATCCGGCGGCAGCAGCGCGCCGACCATATCGTCGCCTGAACAGGGCACATAATGCGCGCGCATCGGCAGCGTCCCGCGTGCTTCGTCGACGGTGCCTTCGAACCGGCGTTTGGCGCCTGCGATAATCGCCAGCCGGTCGCATAGCCGTTCGGCATGACCCATCACGTGTGTCGAAAACAGGATCGTCGCGCCGCGATCGCGCTCGGCAAGGATCAGCGCTTCGAGATGCTCCTGATTGACGGGGTCGAGGCCCGAGAACGGCTCATCGAGAACAATCAGTTCGGGGCGGTGGACGATCGAACCAAGCAGCTGGACAAGCTGCGCCATCCCCTTCGACATTTTGCGGATCTTGGTATCGACCACGGCGCCAAGCCCTGCCGCTTCCATCAGCGTTGCCGCGCGCGACCGTCCTTCGGCCCATGACAACCCCCGCAATGCACCCATGAAGGCAATCGCCTCGCGTGCTTTCATGGCCGGATACAGTCCGCGCTCCTCGGGCAGATAGCCGACGCGGTCGCTGGCTTCGCGCGGGCGGTCGTGACCGAGCAGCGTCCGTGACCCCGAATCAGGATCGATAATGCCGAGCAGCATGCGCAGTGTCGTCGTCTTGCCCGCGCCATTGGGGCCGAGCACGCCGTAGATCATGCCGCGTGGCACCGCGAGATTGACGCCATCGACCGCGCGCTTCGAACCGAAATTTTTGACG
>JAYUQI010000266.1:0-7033 GCA_043756805.1 Sphingomonas sp. | reverse complement strand
TTATGCGCGCGTCGTTCCGATGGTGGATTTCACAGCACAAACTTTGACGAGATTATTGGGATGAATGACGAAGAACTGACCGCCGAAGACGAAATGATTGCCGAAGGCGCACCCGCCGAACCCGATCCCGAGGAGCGTTACGCTTTGTTGGAAGCTGAACTCGCCGAAGCCAAGCAGAGCATATTATATGCGCAGGCCGAGACGCAGAATGTGCGGCGGCGGCTTGAAAAAGACGCGCAGGACGCACGCGCTTATGCCGCGACCGGTTTCGCGCGCGATATATTGTCGGTGGCGGATAATCTTTCGCGCGCGCTCGACGCGATCCCGGCGGAGTTGCGCGCGGATGATAAGTTCAAGGGACTAGTCGTCGGACTGGAAGCAACCGGGCGCGAGCTTGAGGCGGTATTCCAGCGCAATGGCATCACGCGGATCGTTTCGGTTGGCGAACCGCTCGACCCGAACCGCCATCAGGCGATGATCGAAATTCCATCAGCCGACGCAGCACCCGGCACGATCGTGCAGGAAATGCAGGCGGGCTATATGATCAAGGACCGGCTGCTGCGCCCGGCGATGGTTGGGGTGGCGAAGGCGGGGTAAGATACCGGATCAGGCGATCGCTGGTTTTTGATAACTTCTCGCGACTACATTTGAAGTCGATCTCGGTCATTATTAAATATGACGGAAATCCTTGTGCTGCATCTGCGGTGTTTTGAAACATCGCTGCTGCTAATTGATTGTGCTCCCCTAGAGTCATCTTTCCGTGAACGAGTGAATTCCGGATGTGAATTTCTGGCGCAAGGTCAGTCGACAGAGTTGCGAGATTCTTCAATCGTTCCTTCGACATTTGTGCACTTGGTTCAATCTTAGCCAGAGTTTTCAGTCGTTCTGAAAATGATGATTTTTTAGCGTCCGAAACATTGTCAAACTTCATAAGAAATTTGAACAGTGAGTTCTCGAGATCAGAAAATGTATCGAGCCAGAGGCTCCGATTGATAGCAAACATTTGTGACGGGAGCAGCGCTGTTGTACTGTCAAAGTCGCATTGCGGGGTCAGAAAGGTCATTTTTTCTACATAGCTGAGCTGAGTTGAAAAAGGTTAAACAACAGATTTTGGCGGTTGGCCGTTGATACGGTCAATCGATGCCCGCGCCTCACTCAATATACTCAGCATCTCCGCCCGCTTCGGATGTTCTTTCGGCTTGCGCATCACGACTTTCAGATCGCGTAGCGCCGCGCGCATGGCGAGGAGGCCGTCATCATCGGGGGTGCCGTCGGCAGTGATCGAGTTGGGCTGGAAGATCATGCCGTTACACTGCGGCAGGGATGGTTAACGGGCGGTAAAAGGCAGCACGGATCGATATTGCGCCAGCGCTGGCGCGCCGGGGACAATGCGCTTTTCGCGGAGCAGAAATGCGTGGCGGACGATTTCGGCCTGCTGCTCGATCCCGTATCGCTTGAGCGGCCATCCCGGTTTCAACGTATAACTGTACCGGCAAAACGGATGCCGCCGCAGGATCAGGTTGATGCCTGATTGCCGTTGCCAGACATGCGTCATTTCGTGGATGAACAGGCCTTGGTCATCGACATGGCCGTCGCAGAAGTCGGCGCAATACAGATCACCGTCGGGATGAAACCAGATGTGCCCGTTCGGTGCCATCGCGACGCCGCGTGGCTGGAAAAAGGCCCATTTCCGGTTGTGGATTCGCACGCTGTCGTAATCGATGGCGCTGCCGAAGACCGATTCAGCGAGTTTGGTTTCGGCGGACGTCAGGAACCGTCCGGTCATTCATCCCCCGCGCGCTTCACCTCGGCGTCAACCGTGATGCGTTCGCCGCTGGCGAAAGTGAAAATCATCGGGAGCGTGCGCGGCGGGACGATGCCGGGGTTGACGTTGAACATCATGACATGCTTGCCGCCGGGTTTGAATTCGACCGCGCCGCCCGCAGGGATTTCAATGCCACCTTCGATCGGTTTCATCGACATCATTGCCCCTCCTGAGCTTGTCGAAGGGCCGCCCGATTTCATGTTTTCGTGCATTTCGGTGCGGATGACGACCGGCGACGAGACATCCATCAACCGATCTGCAGAAGGCCCGCCGACAACCATGAAATAAGCTGCGGCCGGATTTTTCGGGGTGGCCGCGAGGCGGACATAAGCGTCGTCGACGCGCAACACCGGATCGGGCGCGCATCCAGCCAGTGCGAGGACAGCAATCAAAGCCAAAGCACGCATCGGTCATCGCTCCAAAATCGAACAATGGTGCAGGTAGTGCGCAGCAAAGGTTGCGGCAAGCGCGATGCTACCTATATCGGCCCAGAACCAATCGAACGGGCGCCCGCGAAACCGCGTCGTCCTCTTAAACCTATGGGGTAAATTATAGCATGGCAAAAGTTATCGGGATTGACCTTGGCACCACCAACTCGTGCGTTGCGGTTATGGAAGGCGGCAAGCCCAAGGTGATCGAAAATGCCGAGGGCGCGCGCACGACGCCGTCGATTGTCGCTTTTGCCAAGGATGGCGAGCGCCTGATCGGACAGCCCGCCAAGCGTCAGGCGGTCACCAATTCGGACAATACGATTTTCGCGGTAAAGCGCCTGATCGGTCGGCGGTACGATGATCCGATCACCAAGAAGGACACCGAACTGGTTCCTTATACCATCTCTAAGGGTCCGAACGGCGATGCGTGGGTAAAGGCCAGCGGCGAAGATTATTCGCCGTCGCAGATCAGCGCGTTCATTCTGCAGAAGATGAAGGACACAGCCGAAGCGTATCTCGGCGAGACAGTGACGCAGGCCGTCATTACCGTTCCCGCTTATTTCAATGATGCCCAGCGGCAGGCGACGAAGGATGCGGGCAAGATTGCCGGCCTCGAAGTTCTGCGCATCATCAACGAGCCGACGGCAGCCGCTCTGGCCTATGGACTCGAGAAGCAGGACGGCAAGACCATCGCAGTCTACGACCTTGGCGGCGGGACGTTTGACGTGTCGATCCTCGAAATCGGTGACGGCGTTTTCGAAGTGAAGTCGACAAACGGCGACACGTTTCTGGGCGGTGAAGATTTCGATTCGAAGATTGTCGAGTTCCTCGCAGCCGATTTCAAGAAGGTCGAGGGGATTGACCTGACCAAGGACAAGCTCGCGCTCCAGCGTTTGAAGGAAGCAGCGGAAAAGGCGAAAATCGAGCTGTCGTCAGCGCAGACGACCGAAGTGAACCTGCCATTCATCACCGCCGACGCGACGGGGCCGAAGCATCTCGTGAAAGCGATCAGCCGTGCCGACCTCGAAAAGTTGGTCGAAAGCCTGATCACACGCACGCTTGAGCCGTGCAAGAAGGCGCTTGCCGATGCTGGCCTGAAGGCCGACGGCATTGACGAAGTCGTGCTGGTTGGCGGCATGACGCGCATGCCGCGTGTCCGCGAAGTCGTGAAGAATTTCTTCGGGCAGGAACCACAGACGGGCGTGAATCCCGATGAAGTGGTCGCGATGGGTGCCGCGATTCAGGCGGGCGTGCTTCAGGGTGACGTGAAGGACGTCCTGCTGCTCGACGTGACGCCGCTGTCGCTCGGCATCGAGACGCTGGGCGGCGTGTTCACACGCATGATCGACCGCAACACGACGATCCCGACGAAGAAGTCGCAAACCTATTCGACGGCGGACGACAATCAGAATGCGGTGACCATCCGCGTATTCCAGGGCGAACGCGAAATGGCGGCGGACAACAAGATCCTCGGCCAGTTCGATCTGATCGGCATCCCGCCTGCGCCGCGCGGCGTGCCGCAGATCGAAGTGACGTTCGACATCGATGCCAACGGCCTCGTCAACGTGTCCGCCAAGGACAAGGGCACGGGCAAAGAGCAGCAGATCAAGATACAGGCGTCGGGTGGACTGTCGGATAGCGACATCGACCAGATGGTCCGCGATGCCGAAACCTTTGCCGAGGAAGACAAGAAGCGGCGTGAGGCAGCGGAAGCCAAGAACAATGCAGAGTCGCTGATCCACACCACCGAGCGGCAACTTATCGACAATGGCGACAAGATCGAACCGGCGTTGAAGGAAGAGATCGAAGCTGCCGTCGCCGAAACCAAAACAGCTGTCGAAGGTGGCGATGTCACGGTAATGACCGACAAGGCGCAAGCGCTGGCGCAGGTTGCCATGAAGATGGGTCAGGCGATCTACGAAAAAGAACAGGCGTCTGCGGCGTCGCCTGAAGCCGAGACTGCGTCCGCGGACGATGGCGTGGTCGATGCCGAGTTTTCCGAAGTCGATGACAACGCCAAGGCGTAGGAAACTAGTGTCAACTTCGTCAACTTTGCCGCTCTGGAGCGATCCGGGGCGGCGGTTGTTTCAGGGGTGAGTCGTGGCTGATACTGACTATTACGAATTGCTCGAAATCGAGCGAACGGCTGACGACGGGACTATCAAGACGTCCTATCGCAAGCTGGCCATGAAATTTCATCCGGATAAGAACCCCGGCTGTGCGGATTCCGAAGCCAAGTTCAAGGAAATCTCGGAAGCCTATGACGTCCTGAAAGACCCGCAGAAGCGCGCGGCTTATGATCGCTTTGGCAAAGCGGCGTTCCAGAATGGCGGCGGCGGGCAGGGTCAGGGCTTCGAGGGATTTTCGGATATTTTCGAGAATATCTTTGGTGAATTCATGGGCGGCAACGGTCGCGGTCGACAGGCGGGGCCGCGTCGTGGCGCTGACTTGCGCTATGATCTTGAAATCACACTCGAAGACGCATTCCACGGCAAAGCGACCGAGATCAGCGTCGACGTTTCGGCGCGATGCGACCCGTGCGACGGGACGGGTGCCAAACCCGGAACCTCGGCGAAGCAATGCGGCACTTGCGGTGGCCGAGGGCAGGTTCGTGCACAGCAAGGATTCTTCGTCGTCGAGCGAGCATGCCCGACGTGCCATGGCGCCGGACAGGTGATCGCCGAGCCGTGCCCATCCTGTCGCGGCGAAGGCCGGGTCGACAAAGCCAAGACACTGTCGGTCAATATTCCCGCGGGTGTCGATGAAGGCACGCGCATTCGCTTGTCAGGGGAGGGCGAAGCCGGCGCGCGTGGGGCACCGGCGGGTGATCTTTATATTTTCCTGCACGTGGCGCGTCATTCCTTGTTCGAACGCGACGGGACGACATTGTTCGCACGCGCCCCGATCAGCTTTACCAAGGCGGCGCTCGGCGGGAGCATCGAGATCCCGGGGCTGGACGGCGAACGCCACGACATCCGCATTCCGGCGGGCATCCAGTCAGGCAAACAAATCCGCCAGCGCGGCGCGGGGATGCCAGTGCTCAACGGGCGCGGCACAGGCGATCTGGTGATACAGGTCGAAGTGGAAACGCCGACCAAGCTGAGCGCCAAGCAGAAGGAACTGCTCGAGGCGTTCCGAGCGACCGAGACTGGCGAGGAGTGCCCGAAATCGACGGGCTTCTTTGACAAATTGCGTTCGGTGTTCGACGATATTGTTTGAACAATCAGGGGAAATGTCATGAAGCGTACTGTTCTTACACTAATTGCGTTGCTCTCGACATCCTCTGCTCTGGCACAACAGCCAGAGGTCACAATCAAGGTCGAGCAGATTGCGCCCGGTGTTGCGGTGTTGTTCGGCCAGGGGGGCAATATCGGCCTTTCCTATGGCGAGGACGGCAATGTCCTGATCGACGATCAGTTCGCGCCATTGACGCCGAAGATCCTTGCCGCTGTGGCCACTGTCGATCCCGATCCCGTCAAGTTCCTGATCAACACGCATTGGCACGGCGACCATAGCGGCGGGAATGAGAACCTCGGCAAGGCTGGGGCCGTCATCATGGCGCATGACAATGTCCGCGTCCGTATGGCGAGCCCGCAAACGCGCGGAGATCGCACGACGCCGGCTTCACCCAAAATCGCGCTGCCTGTGGTGACGTACGACGACGGCCTGTCGCTGCATGTGAATGGCGACAAAATCCGGACCGTCCACGTCCAAGACGCGCACACCGATGGCGATTCGTTTGTAATGTGGAAAAAGGCGAATGTGGTCCACATGGGCGACCTGTTTTTCAACAAAGTCACGCTGCCGTTTATCGACCTGAATTCAGGCGGCAATGCGCGCGGGTTGCTTGCTGCTGCTGACAAGGTGCTGGCGATGACCAATGCCGACACGAAATATATTCCGGGGCACGGGCCGATGGCGACGCGCGCCGATCTGGTCGCGTATCGCGATATGCTGAAAACCGTGATCGACACCGTGGCCGGCGGCATCAAGGCCAAGAAAACACTCGCGCAAATTCAGGCGACGAAACCAGCCGCAAAATGGGAAATGCCCGGCGCATTCATCAGCGGCGATGCCTTTGTGAAGGCGGTTTACGAAAGCCTCAGCAAACCAGCGGCGCCGCATAAAGGGCATCATTAAAAACAGTCGGCGCGCCCATCCCGGATAACGGGATGGGCGTGGTGCCCCGATGCTGTTAGCCGGCGAAAATCGCGGCAATGACCAGCATGTGAGCGCCGATTGCCGTGGCGGTAAATACCAGCCCTTCAAACGTCTGCATGATTTGGTCTCCTTTCTCTTCATCTCGCATTGCTGCGATGCCAGAATGCCTACCAAATTAGTGCGGATTGACAATCGCAAGGATTGCGACGGCAGTTGCAGTTTTTGCAACTGCACCTCGAAGATTTTATTGCGCGGGCGGAATCCCCGACGTGTGCAATGAGCTTTACTTAACCGAACACGCGCCCGAAAATCGTGTCGACATGCTTGTAGTGATAGCCGAGGTCGAACTTGTCCTCGATCTCTTCGACCGAAAGATGCGCGGCGACATCGGCATCGCCCTTGAGCAATTCCATCAGCGATAGCGCGCCGTCCGAATCCCAGACCTGCATCGCATTGCGCTGGACGGCCTGATAGGCATCCTCGCGGCTCATCCCCGCCTGGGTGAGCGCAAGCAGAACGCGCTGCGAATGGACGAGGCCACCCATACGGTCGAGATTCTTTTGCATCCGCGCGGGATAGATCAGCAGTTTGTCGATGACGCCGGTCAGGCGCGCGA
>JAYUQI010000265.1:0-2678 GCA_043756805.1 Sphingomonas sp. | reverse complement strand
TTGATCCTCGATGTGACCGGCCTCAATCCTGCCGCGCGCGACGCGCTGAAGTCGCAAGTCGAAGCCGCCTTAATGGCTGTTCCCGGTGTCGAGACCGTCCGTATCGCGCTCACTGCCGAACGCGTCGGCCGTCGCCTCATCGCGGTCGGCAGCGGCAAAGGCGGGGTCGGCAAATCGACGCTGTCGGCCAATCTCGCCATTGCCCTGTCGCGGATGGGCATGAAAGTCGGCCTGATCGATGCCGACATCTACGGCCCGTCGCAGCCCAAGCTGATGGCAACCGAAGCGATGCGTCCGACCGCAAAGGACAAGCAGCTCGAGCCGGTGCCCACGCAATTCGGCATTCCGATGCTGTCGATCGGGCATCTCGTAAAACCGACACAAGCCGTGGCGTGGCGCGGGCCGATGGCGGGCAATGCACTCAACCAGCTGATCGATGCCAACTGGGGCGACACTGACATATTGATCGTCGACCTGCCGCCGGGCACCGGCGACGTGCAACTGTCGATGATCGCCAAGCACAAGCCCGCCGGTGCGGTCATCGTGTCCACGCCGCAGGATCTCGCGCTGATCGATGCCGCGCGCGCTATCGACTTGTTCGATCAGTCGGGCGTGCCGATCATCGGCATTGTCGAAAACATGGCCGGGTACCTGTGCCCGCATTGTGGCGCGGCCAGCGATCCGTTCGGCCATGGCGGGGCCGAAGCCGCTGCGACCGCGATGGACCGCCCCTTCCTCGGGCGAATCCCGCTCGACATCAACGTGCGGATGGCGAGCGATGCGGGAACGCCCCCGGCGGCGGGCAATGGTCCCGAAGCCGATGCGTTCAACGCCATCGCCGTGCGTGTAAAAAGCTGGCTCGAGGCCTGAACCGATCAACGCTGATAACCTTTCGTTAACCTTTATAATTTACATATTGTTAAGGTTTGGATGCGCGCTTGTCGCACTGAATCAAGTGGAGAATAGTGATGAAATCCCCTGCAAAGATCGTTGCCGTCCTCCTCCTTTCGGCGGGTCTGGCGGGATGCGTGCGCACGTCGCCACCACAGGCATTGGGCGCAACGGTTGAAGTCGTTCCCGCGCCCGATCCGCAAACGCTGCCGACCGATTGGAAGCAGGTTGCGACCAAAGCCGATCTCGACCGGATCGGCCGCATCGATGCCGCATGGACGACGGGCCTGGCCGAAGCCCGCGCGCGCAAAAACACGAGCGAGATCGAAAAGGAAGGGCCATTGCTTGACCCGGCAGGGGCACTCCCCCGGCCCGCGATGCCACCGGGCACCTATCGCTGCCGTGTGATCAAGCTGGGCTTTGGCGCAAGCGGGCGCGGCAGCGCATATCAGTCGTTCAAGCCCTTCACTTGCTTTGTCTCGGTCGAGGACACGCTGCTGGTCTTTATCAAGGCGACGGGCAGCGATCTGCCCGCCGGACGCTTGTGGGAAGATGGCGAAACCCGTCTGATCTTTCTCGGCGCGACAGCGGCCAAATTGGGTGCGCCTGCGCTCGCGTATAGTGCCGACCCGGCGCGCGACCGCAGCGGCGTTGTCGAACGCGTCGGCGATTTCCGCTGGCGCCTCGTCAGTCCCTGGCAGTCGAAAGACGCGCGCATCGACGTGATGGAACTCGTCCCCGATACGCCGGCGGCACCGGTTTCGGTGCCCGTGCCGACGAGGCGGTAACGCACTGCCTTGACATTGGACAAGTTATTGTCCAACTAGAGCCCCATGCAAGCCATCAGCTATTCCGAAGCCCGTGAAAACCTGAAATCGGTGATCGACAAAGTTGTCGCCGGCCGCGCCCCCATTGCGATCACGCGGCAACGCGGCGAGGGCGCGGTGATCGTGTCCGCCAGCGAATGGGCGTCGATTGAAGAAACGATGTATTTGTTGCAATCACCTGCGAATGCGAAGCGGCTGCTGGAGGCCATTGCAGAGCTGGACGCCGGCGGCGGCGAGGTTCATGAGCTTATCTATCCGTGAACGTCCGGTTTTCGACTCATGCGTGGAAAGAATATCATTACTTCCTAAATCATGACATGAAACTGTTTGGCAAAATCAACACCCTGATCGAAGAATGCCGACGCCACCCGTTCAAAGGCACCGGCAAACCCGAACCGTTGGGCGGCAACCTGTCAGGCTGGTGGTCGCGCCGGATCAGCCACGAGCACCGGCTGGTCTATCGCGTTTCGGGAAGCGGTAAGGATCAGGTGCTGCAAGTGGCGCAGTGCCGGTATCATTATTGAGGGGTGACGGCATGAGGGCGATGCCACCGGTCGCGAACACTTGAAAGCGCGGCGCGACGTGCCCAATTTGATCGGACAGGCCGGGCCCCTCTGATCGTTGCGCGTGCAGCGGTGATGTCGGACTGCATGAAACAGAGGAGTTCGAGATGACCAATGCTGCCGTCGGAATGCCGTGTCCCGTGTGCAAAGTGCCGCTGACCATGAGCGAGCGCCAGGGCGTCGAAATCGATTATTGCCCGCAATGCCGCGGCGTCTGGCTGGATCGCGGCGAACTCGACAAAATCATCGAACGCAGTGCGAATGAGAATGCACCACCAACGCAAGTGTCGGCGCCGCCCCCGCAAGCACCGCAACAGCAGCAAGGATCAGGCTATCCCAACCCCGGTTACGGCTATGGGCAGCAATCCAAATATCCTTACGGAAAACGCAAGAAGTC
>JAYUQI010000264.1:0-7095 GCA_043756805.1 Sphingomonas sp. | reverse complement strand
GCTTGATCGAATCGACCAGCGTGGCATCGGCCAGATAGCCCTGATGGCCGCGCACCCGCGAACAACCGCTGGTGGCGACAAGCGCGATCAGCGCCACGGAAATTGTCAGGACTTTGGTCATGATACTCACTCTGCTTGCACGGGGGCCTTGAAGGTTCAATATGCGAGGCAGCACGACACGGCAAGCGGAGTAGGCATGGGTTTGTTATCACGACTGTTCGGCGACCGGCGGGATCGCGGCGACCTGATGCCGCTTTATACTGCCATTGTGGCGGAAGCGCGGTTGCCGGCATGGTATCAACGGGCGCGGGTGCCCGATACGATGGACGGGCGGTTCGACATGGTGGCGCTGGTGCTGTCGCTGGTTTTGCTGAGGCTCGAGCGTGACGGCGAGGCGGGGGCGCTGCCCTCGGTCCTGCTCACCGAAGTGTTCATCGACGATATGGACGGAACGATGCGCGAAGTCGGCTTTGGCGATCTTGTCGTCGGCAAGCGCGTCGGCGGGATCATGGGGATGCTGGGCGGGCGGCTCGGCGCGTATCGCGATGGCGACCGCAAGGAAGCCGTGATCCGCAATGTCTATCGCGACGCCCCGCCCGAAGAGCCGTGCGTTAACGAATTGGTGGCAATGAGCGCGGCATTGGAGACGCGGATTGCTGCCGTGACGACGGCGGACCTCATGAAAGGGTCATTGGGATGACACCTGAATTCTCTCGCCCCGAATTCTCAAGGCGCGTGGTGATCGATGTGATCGGTGCGGGCGGGCACAAGACCGGCATCGCCGCCGACGCGCCCGAATGCGCCGCACTCGCCGCGCGCTTTGGGTGGACGCGCATCGAGAGTTTGACGGCGAATGCCAGCCTGCTGGCGCGCGCGGGCGGCGTCGATGCGCTGGGGACGCTCAACGCGGTCATCGAGCGCGCTTGCGTCGCGAGCGGAGAGCCGGTGCGCGAGACCGTCGAGGAAGCGTTCGCCATCCACTTTGTCCGCGCTGACGAGGACGCCGTGGCGGGGGACGAAGTCGAGCTGGACGAGGATGAGCTCGATGTCGTTGAGTTCGACGGTGCCGCGATCGACATCGGCGAAGCGGTCGCACAGACTCTGGCGCTGAGCGTCGACCCCTTTCCGCGCAGCCCGGCCGCCGAAGCAAAACTGCGCGCGGCGGGTGTGCTGGCCGAGGGTGAAGTCGGGAGTGCTGCCTTTGCGGGGTTGAAGGGGTTGTTGAAGGGGTAGGTTGGCGGGTGCGGCGCTTTGCTTTAGAGGATATTTCTGATGGATCGCCAGACTGCTCTTGACCGCCTGAAAGCCAGCGAGGCCGAATTGCGCGCGATGGGTGTGCTCCGTCTGTCGCTCTTTGGCTCAGTCGCACGAGGAGACGCGACAGCGGGATCGGACGTCGATCTTGCTGCGGAACTCGATCATGCGCGCAAGCTCGACTTGTTTGACTTTGCCGTCATCAACGAAAGGTTGAGCGACATGCTCGGCCTGAAAGTCGATCTGGTCAGCGAACCCGCGCGCCGCGCCCGCTTTCAGGCAGCGATCGACCGAGACCGGGTGCATGTCTTCTAGCGATGAAGCGCAGCGACTGCGCGACATTATCCAGAATATCGACAACGCGTTGGACTATGTCGGCACGCGCAACCACGCCGCCTTTGCCGCCGACCAGATGACCGTCGATGCCGTCGAGCGCTGTATCGAGCGGATCGCCGAAGCAATGATCAAGATCGGCATGAACCGCATGGCCGAAATCGCGCCCGACGTCCCGCTGCCTGGCGTCCGCCAATTGGGCAATATCATGCGGCATGAATATGATGTCGTCGACACGCGACTGGTCTTTGCGATGGTCGTTGACCGGATGCCGAAATTGCGCGCGGTGTGTGCGGCGGTGTTGAAGGAGTAACGGAGCGGCGGCGAAGTTCTCGAAGTTCTCACTACGCGGGGGCACGCATTCTTCGGGGCGAAGGTTACAAAGGTTACACTAGTGAGGCCATAAATTTTCCCCCCTCCCCTGTGGAGAGGGTCGGGGAGGGGGAGCGCGCCCTTGCGTGCGTCGGCACTCAACTATCGAATGCAGTCCACCCCCACCCAACCCTCCCCCTCAAGGGGGAGGGCTATAGCGGCGCGGGCAACGAGGCCACTTGTTTCAAAGAGCTTGTGTGGCATGGAGGCTAGCATGGGGTGGGGGTTGTAGGACAGGGGAATTTTTCTCCCTAAACTAAGGTGCTCGGGTCTGCTCGTTTATTGAGCGCACGAAACAACATAGGATGTGTAGCAAAGCCACTATCTTCTGTAAGGTTGTCGTATGCCAACAAAGGGTCATTGCGATAACTCCACTGATACGGCGACCCCTTTAACATTTTGACCCCTATCGCACCAATAGCATATAATGTTTCGACGAGGCACCGCCTCAGCCGAGGGTAAGAGCCACCATTATTAACTAGCGCATTACAGGCCTCGACGAAAACACCACCGGTTGTATCGATTTGGTCTCCAGCAACAATAATGATGCATAAATCCTGTAGAATTTCATCACTTATGTCTTTTAAAGTAAAACGTACAGGCAATTGCCGCAAACATCCGATTGCGTTTTCTAGATCACCAAAAGTGCCACGCCACTCATCTGCAAGTGATCGTAGACGCTTTTTTGAATATTCATGCTCACCGTTACGTATGTTTTTTTGACTAACAGATGAAGAGTCTGCTGCTTGATCAATACATTCATTCATAAATGAAATAACATCGCGTGGTCGAAGTAACGTTCTGTCCAAAATATAATCAAATGAGGTTTCTGAACCTACGTGTGGGGAAAAGATATCATAAAACTTCGGAGTTACCTGCGTATATTGATCTTTAAAGAGGTGTGAAATTCGAAGATTTGCTAATTCTAGCAATTCAGATTTTGACCAATTGATTCGTAACATCATATCTTCAAACTTTTCAGTTTGAAAACCTGCTGTTACCGTTGATTTTAGAACTGTTTCAAGCAGGTCAACCCGTAAACCTATCACAATTTTAACATTAGAAATACGTTTGAATTTTTTAAGCGTCTCAATTAGAGCTCTAACTAGTTTGTATCTAACGCTGTCATGAACCCAGCCAGTGTCAAGATCATCAATAATAATCATATATCTCTGTTGAGAGTCATCAAACACGTCTTCAGAAAGCAGGTCAATAATCCCGTTTAATTCTTGAATTTGAACATCATTTACTACTTTTGTAGCTCGGTAAATTATATCCTTTGTTTCAAGAATTGATTCAGAATTTCCATTTTTTAGATCGGCTGCTAGCTTGGCCTTGAAGGCATCTACTGAAAAACCAACTTTTGACTCAAAATGATTTTCGATGTGAGTTACCACTTCTCGAACTCGAGCTTCGGTATCGAGCCAAAACTTATCGCCGAATTTGGTAAGATATTCTAACGCTCGTTGCTTTTTGTCATTATTCTTGAAGCGTTGGCGCAAACTCTCTAACCAACTTCGTGCTGCCGTTTCGTTTTGCATTTGACGCTTCAGTTTCAGTAGCTCGACTGCAAATATGTGCCTCCACAGTAACTGATAAAAAATATCTAAATTTATGTTGAGTGACTCAAAGAAGCGAAGGACATCTGAATTACTAATGTAATTTAATGACAAAGCCTCTGGATCAATTCGAGACGTCTTGGTACTAGCATTTTCTAATTGTTGGAGAATAGCGCTTTTCCCAGCACCGGTTCGACCAAGTGCGATACACTGAGGGGAGTCGGGATCCGAAATTTTTATTAGATCAGCAGTGCGAACGAGGCAATCAATCAGAAATACCTTGTCGTCCTCCGCAGACATTGCGCCGACGGACATGCCCTTACGCAGCACAAAAGCCATGCTCTACCCCACTAATTTAAGGCGTCGGTAAATCACTTGAACCCTTGCTCCCTCAAAACGGCACATCGTCATCCAGATCAGAATCAAACGCGCTCGGCCTTGTCGCGCCGCCACCGCGCGCTGCGCCGCCGCCGCCACCGAAACTCCCGCCGCCGTCGTCCTGATTATAGCCGCCCCCGCCGCCGCGCTGGCCGCCACCGCCACTGCCGCCTTCGGCGCGATCGAGCAGCACCAGTGTCCCGTTGAAATTCTGGAGCACGACTTCGGTGGTGTATTTGTCCGCGCCCGACTGGTCCTGCCATTTGCGGGTTTGCAAGGAGCCTTCGATATAGACCTTCGACCCTTTTTTCAGATATTGTTCGGCGATGCGGACGAGGTTTTCATTGAAAATCGCGATATTGTGCCAGTCGGTCTTTTCGCGCTTTTCACCGGTATTTTTGTCTTTCCAGGTTTCGCCGGTGGCGATGCTGAAATTGCAGACTTTGCCGCCGTTCTGGAACGAGCGGACTTCGGGATCCTTGCCCAGATTGCCGATCAACATGACCTTGTTCAGACTGCCCGCCACGATATTCTCCCTAAAGTCCGGTCGCCTAAAGCCCGAAAGCTCGTGCGATCCAATATGTTGCCCCTGCCGCCACGTAAGCGAGCGCGAACAGATACACTAGCATGAAGCCCGGCCATTTCCAGCCGTTGGTCTCGCGGCGGACGACCGCGATGGTCGAGATGCACTGCGGCGCAAAAACGAACCAGGCGAGGAAGGCGAGCGCGGTGGCAAGGGACCATTTGCTGCGGAGCGACTGCGCGAGGCTCTTGTCGCGCTGGCCCTCGTCGGGCGTGTCGATGGCGTTGACCGTGGCGAGGGCGGAGACAGCGACTTCGCGGGCGGCCATTGCCGGGATGAGCGCGAGCGCAATGTCGCGATTGAAGCCGATGGGCGCGACGACATAAGCAAGGCCGTCGGCAATGCGCCCGGCAATGCTATAGTTCACCTGGCTTTGGCCGACGGGCGCGCGCGGGAAGCTGAGCAATGCCCACAGGATAACGGTGGTGAAGGCAATAATCGTGCCCGCGCGCTTCAGGAATACCCACGCCCGCTGCCACAGGCCAAGAAGGAGATCGCCGACGCGCGGCCATTGATATTTGGGCATTTCCATCATGAAACCCTGCGCGGGGCCCCTGGTCACGGTGCGGCGGAGAAGCAGCGCAGCAACCAGCGCACCGATGATCCCGGCAGCGTAGAGGCCGAAAAGGACGAGGCCCTGCAAGCCAATGCCCGGACCAACGCGCATCGGCGGGATGAAGGCGGCGATGATGACGGCATAGACCGGCAGGCGCGCCGAGCAGGTCATCAACGGGGCGATGAGGATCGTCGTGAGGCGGTCCTTGGGATCCTCGATCGTCCGCGTCGCCATGATGCCGGGGATGGCGCAGGCAAAGCTCGACAGCAGCGGGATGAAAGCCCGCCCCGACAGGCCGACGCTGGCCATCAGCCGGTCCATGAGGAAGGCGGCGCGGACCATGTAGCCGCTGGCTTCGAGGATGAGGATGAACGCGAAAAGGATAAGAATCTGCGGCAGGAAGACGACGACCGCGCCGACCCCGGCGATGATGCCATCGGTAATCAGCGAGCGCAGGATGGTCGCGGGCATCGCCGCTTTGATGCTGTCCTGAAGACTGCCGATGGCACCGTCGATCAGGTCGGCGGGGAAGGCCGCAAGACTGAAAACAGCCTGAAACATCGTGAACAGGACAGCGGCGAGGATGACGGGACCGAGAATGGAGTGAAGCGCAACGCGGTCGATGCTTTCGGTCCAGCGGCGCGCGGGGCTCGTTTCGACGGTGACCGATTTGGCAATGCGGCGGGCATGGCGCTGGCGCTCGGTGAGCGTCGGTTCGGACAATGTGGTGCCTGCGTGCGGTTGCACAAGGTTGCCCATGACGAGCGGATCGAGCGCCGCGCGGAGCTCGTCGAGACCACGCTTGCGCACGGCAACAGTCGGGATGACGGGGACGCCCAATGTCTGCGCGAGGGCGGGGATATCAATGGTCAGGCCATCGCGGACAGCGAGGTCGAACATGTTCAACGCGACCACCGTGGGCCGCCCGAGCGCGATCAGTTCCATCGCAAAGCGCAGATGATTATCGAGGTTCGAGGCGTCGACCACGACGATCAATGCCGAGGGGATGCGCTCGCCGACTTGTGTGCCCATGATGACGTCGCGCGTGACGCGTTCGTCGGGGCTGGAAGGCGTGAGGCTGTAGGTGCCGGGCAGGTCGATCAGCTCAAGCGGGCGGCCATCGCCCAGCGTCAAGCGACCGGCGTGGCGCTCGACGGTAACGCCGGGATAATTGCCAACCTTTTGCCGCGCACCGGTCAGCGCGTTGAACAGCGCCGATTTGCCCGCATTTGGATTGCCGACGAGCGCAACCATCGGCGTGGTTGTGATGGCGGCGGGGGCATTCATGCCACGGTTTCCTGGACAAGCGGGTCAACTTCGATCGCGTTGGCATGCGCACGGCGGATTGCGACCGTCATCCGCCCGATGCGGACGGCCAGCGGATCGCGCGCGACGAGCCCGCCCCCATGCAGCGGCTCGACCGCGACGCCTTCGTCGAAGCCAAGCTCGCGCAGCCGGCGACCGTCACGCTCGGACAGCGCGGTCCAGTCGATCGCACTGATCGTGGCTTCGTGTTGAAAGGGAAGATCGGCAAGCGTCACTGCGACTTATTATCAATAGCGAGTGGGAAATGCCAGCGATTAGACCGCCGGATAACGCAGCCTTCCGAGAAAGCGCGCCAAACTCAATCGTTCGGGCGCGCTGTGCGAAAACCGCCCCTTGAACTTTTCGAACCGCATGATGCCGTCGATCCGGCGGCCAAGGAAAGCGCGAGTGTCGGCATGGCCTTCGCTGTCGTCGTCCATCATCGCCATGATTGTGGCCATGTATACGCCGCCAAGGATCGCGCGTTTCGAATAATGGTTGAAATCGGTCGCGGTATCGCCCGCCGCGTGCCACATCGCATCTGCGGCGCGCCAGCCGAGCTTGGTCGCACGCGGGAGATTTTGCGGGAGCGCGAGGACCGCGAGCGCGCGGCGCAAGGCTTCGATGTCGGTTGCCAAAAGGTCGAGCCGCGTCTCGACCAGCGCGGTGATCCGCGCGCGGATTTTCATGGTCGCCAACACGTCGGGCGAAAGATCCGCAAGCATCGCATTATCGATATGCGCGAACCACGCATC
>JAYUQI010000263.1:0-2682 GCA_043756805.1 Sphingomonas sp. | reverse complement strand
TCACTTGGTCCGATGAAGTGTTCCGGATTCACGAGCTCGACGTCATCGAGGGAAAATCGGTGCTGCGCGCGATCAACTATTATGCCGATCATGATAAGGCGCGGGTGAACGCGGCGGTCAATGATGCCATCGTTTATGGAACGCCGTTTGATTTCGCCGCAGACCTGATCTCGGCCAAGGGCAATGTTCGGCATGTGCGTTCAGCGGGCGAGCGTGATATGAGCGGCTCTGGCGGCGCGCGAATTATCGGGATCATTCAGGACATTACCGATATCGTCGAGGCCCAGAGCCGCTTGACGGGTGCCGCGCTAGACGCAGGCGATGCCGAGACCGACGATAATCCTCCGCCTGTTCCACTCGTCTGAATTCTTTCGGTCGGGCCTTCATTTACGCCATGTCGAATAGTATATGTGCGCTGATGGCAACGACACTTCCAATCACCCTGCCGGTCGCGGCGCAACCCCGCGCGATCGCAAACTGGCTGCTCGCCGTAGCGTCGCTTGTTTTCCTGATGGTGGTTGTCGGCGGGATCACGCGGCTGACCGAATCGGGCCTGTCGATTACCGAGTGGAAACCGGTGACCGGCGCGATCCCGCCCTTGACTGATGCCGCGTGGCAGCTCGCGTTCGACGCTTATAAAAAGATTCCGCAATATGCCGCGATGAACGCCGATATGACGCTGGCGCAATTCAAGTTTATTTTCTTCTGGGAATGGGTGCA
Organism: Sphingomonas sp.; assembly: GCA_043756805.1. GTDB lineage: Bacteria > Pseudomonadota > Alphaproteobacteria > Sphingomonadales > Sphingomonadaceae > Sphingomonas_O. Next base: position 1,962 of record JAYUQI010000263.1, on the reverse strand, counting down.
CCGCTTGCTCGGGCGTGTCATCGGACTTGCTTTTGCCCTGCCGCTTGCCTGGTATTGGGTGCGCGGCGTTATTCCGGTGGGGTATAAATCGCGTCTGGTGCCGCTGCTGATGCTCGGCGGTTTGCAGGGGGCGATCGGCTGGTGGATGGTCACGTCGGGACTGATGGCGGGCGTCTCGGTCAGCCATTTCCGCCTTGCGATCCATTTGCTGCTGGCGCTGACGATTCTTGCAGCGCTCGTCTGGACGGCGCGCGACCTGTTGGCATTGAGCAGATATCCGGCGGCGCGGCCGGCGCGGTTGACCGGCACCGCAGTTGCCGTCGGTGCGATTGTTTATGTCCAGCTGCTTTACGGCGCTTGGGTCGCGGGGATGCGCGCGGGCAAAGTGACGCAGAACTGGCCAATGATGAGCGACAGCTTCCTGCCTACCGGGATCGATTGGTCGCAGGGGACACTGCATGCGTTTACGAGCGATCCCTATCTCGTCCACTTCATTCATCGCTGGTGGGCGTGGGTCGCCGTTGCGGCACTGCTCGTGCTTGCCCGTGCCGCCAAACGCGCCGGGGACCGCGGCGCATTGATCGCGATCCATTCAACGTTCGGGTTGCAAGTCATCCTCGGCATTGCAACGGTTATGACAGGCGTGAATATCGCGCTTGCTGTCTTGCATCAGGCGGTCGGCGCGCTGCTGGTGGCAAGCATTGCCTGGGGCGCGCATTCGATCGGAAGGGCACGGACATGACCGACCAGGCACCCGTCGGCAGTGGATTCGGCATGCGCTCCACCGCGACCGACGTCATTGCGGGCATTGACTTGTCGGGGAAGACCGCGCTCGTCACCGGCGGCTATTCGGGGCTTGGGCTCGAAACGGTCCGTGCACTGGCGGGCGCAGGCGCGACTGTGATCGTCGGCGCGCGGCGGCCCGAGGTGGCAGCAGCGGAACTGGCGGGGATCGATGGCGTGACGATCCTAACGCTGGACCTTGGCGACTCTGCGTCGATTGATGCGTTTGCGCTTGATGTTGCGGCGCACACCGCAAAGATCGACATCCTGATCAACAATGCCGCGATCATGGCAAACCCGCTGACACGGGATGCGCGCGGTTATGAAAGCCAGTTTGCGACCAACCACCTCGGCCATTTTCAGATGACCGCGCGACTGTGGCCGCTGCTCAAGGCGGCAGGCACCGGCGCGCGCATTGTCGCGCTGTCGTCGATCGGGCATGCGCGCAACGGCCTCGACCTCGATGATGTCAATTTCGAGCGGCGCGACTATGACAAGTGGACGGCCTATGGACAGGCGAAATCGGCTAATGCGCTGTTTGCGCTTCATCTCGACACATTGGGCGCGCCGCTTGGTATCCGTGCCTTTTCGGTCCATCCCGGTGGCATTAAAACACCGCTTCAGCGCTATTTGACGATGGACGAACAGATCGCGATGGGTTGGTACAAGCCCGACGGCAGCCTGATCGACATTTTCAAGACGACTGAGCAGGGCGCGGCGACCAGCGTCTGGTGCGCCACGTCGCCGGTGCTCGATGGCAAGGGCGGCGTCTATTGCGAGGATTGCGACATCGCCAGACCGTGGGTCAAGGAAATGTCGCCGTATAGCGGGGTGCGCCCGCACATTACTGATAGTGCGCTGGCCGCAAAGCTATGGGCGCTCTCCGAAGATATGACCGGCATTCAATTTCTATAATAGCCGCGTTGTTTGTCCGATTGAAATCCTGACCGGTATTCAAATACCCGTCAGGAAAGCCGCACTTTGCTTGACTTATTGAGTCAATCGCTGCACGGGCCACGCATCGACGCCGCTCCGCATCCGGGGCGGCGCGTTTCGTTATAGAGGGTTGGCCCCATGAAGGCGCTGATGAAGACCACGAAAGCGGTAAAGCCGTTTGACGTGGAAAAGAAATGGCATCTTATCGATGCCGACGGTCTGGTCGTTGGCCGTGTTGCCACG
>JAYUQI010000262.1:0-7140 GCA_043756805.1 Sphingomonas sp. | reverse complement strand
CTCAAAACCTTCTTCGACACGCCGACGGGCAACAGCTTTGCTTCGCAGCAGATGCTTTTGTTCATGGACCCTGCCGTGATGGGCCGGATGCAGGCGCAAATGCCAAAGATTATGCAGGCCATGCCGACGTTGATCGGCGATGCGGTGAAAGCAACGGCCGCGCTGCCCAAGGCCAAGAAATATGCTGATCTGACGCCATCCGAGCGTAACGAACTTGCAGCCCTGCTCGGCATCGATCCGAAGAAGGCGAAGAAATGACCACCGAATCCGAACGCGCCCGTATCGCCCGTGACGGCATGTATCGCCCCGAATTTGAATCGGATGCCTGCGGCGTTGGCCTTGTCGCTGCAACCGATGGCCGCGCGAGCCGTCGCGTCGTTGCCTCTGCAATCGATGCATTGAAAGCTGTGTGGCATCGCGGCGCTGTTGATGCCGACGGCATGACCGGCGACGGCGCGGGGCTGCATGTTGATCTGCCGATGCCGTTCTTCGCTGATGCCATCATCGCCAGCGGACACAAGCCGATCGACAACAGCTGGCTCGGCGTCGGCATGGTTTTCCTGCCGCGCACCGATCTCGGCGCGCAGGAAACCTGCCGGACCATCGTCGAATCCGAAATCATCGACGCGGGCTTCACCATCTATGGCTGGCGTCAGGTGCCTGTCGACGTCTCGGTCATCGGGCGAAAGGCGCAGGAATTGCGGCCCGAAATCGAACAGATCATGATCGCCGGGCCGAACGCGAAGACGACCGATTTCGACGAGTTTGAAAAGACGCTCTATCTCGTCCGCAGGCGTATCGAAAAGAAAGTCATCGAAGCGCAGATTCAGGGCTTTTACATCTGCTCGCTGTCAGCGCGGTCTATTGTCTACAAGGGGTTGTTCCTCGCCGAGAGCTTGTCGGTCTTTTACCCCGACCTCCAGGACGAACGCTTTACGTCGCGTGTCGCCATTTTCCACCAGCGTTATTCGACCAACACGTTCCCGCAATGGTGGCTCGCGCAACCCTTCCGCTGCCTTGCGCACAATGGCGAGATCAACACGATCCGCGGCAACAAGAACTGGATGAAGGCGCACGAAATCCGCATGGCGTCGCTGGCGTTCGGCGATGCGTCGGACGACATCAAGCCGGTGATCCCGGCGGGCGCGAGCGACACCGCCGCGCTCGATGCCGTGTTCGAAGTCATCGCGCGCAGTGGCCGCGACGCGCCGACCGCCAAGACCATGCTGATCCCCGAAGCATGGCAGGAAAAACATGACATGCCCGCCGACCACAGCGCGATGTATGCCTATCTCGCCAGCGTCATGGAGCCGTGGGACGGACCCGCTGCGCTCGCCATGACCGATGGCCGCTGGGCGGTTGCGGGGATGGATCGCAATGCGCTGCGCCCGTTGCGCTATACGCTGACCAACGACGATCTGCTGATTGTCGGCTCCGAAACCGGCATGGTCGTTGTGCCTGAAGCGACTGTCCTCAAGAAAGGCGCGCTGGGGCCGGGGCAGATGATCGCGGTCGATCTGCACGAAGGCAAACTCTATCAGGACCGCGCAATCAAGGACCGGCTCGCTGCCGAAGCGCCCTATCGTGACATGGTCGGCGACTTCCTGACGCTTGAGGAATTGCCCGATGCAGGCGAGATGCCCGCCTATTTCCCGCGCGCCGAACTCGTCCGCCGCCAAGTCGCAGCAGGGCAGACGATGGAAGATATGGAGCTGATCCTCTCGCCGATGGTCGAAGACGGCAAGGAAGCCATCGGCAGCATGGGCGATGATACGCCGCTTGCCGTCGTGTCGGACAATCCACGCCTGATCAGCCAGTTTTTCCGCCAGAATTTCTCGCAAGTAACGAATCCGCCGATCGACAGTCTGCGCGAACGCCAGGTGATGTCTTTGAAGACGCGCTTCGGCAATCTCGCCAACATCCTCGATCAGGATTCGGGGCGGGACCGCGTGCTGGTGCTCGATACGCCGGTGCTGACCAACAGCGACTGGTTCCGTCTCAAATCCCATTTCGGGGCCGCCGCCGCAGAGATCGACTGCACGTTTGACATGGGGTCGGGGGCAGACGGGCTGCGCGCCGCCATCGCGCATGTCCGTGCCGAAGCCGAACAGGCGATCCGCGAAGGGCGCAGCGAGCTGTTCCTGACCGACGAGCATGTTTCCGAAGGTCGCGTCGCCATCCCGATGGTCCTCGCCGCCGCTGCCGTCCACACGCATCTCGTCCGCAAGGGGCTGCGCTCCTATGCCAGCGTCAACGTCCGTTCGGCCGAATGCCTCGACACGCATTATTATGCCGTGCTGATCGGCATCGGCGCGACGACCGTGAACGCCTATCTCTCCGAAGCCGCAATTGCCGACCGTCAATCGCGCGGTCTGTTCGGCGATATGTCGCTCGATCAGTGCATCAGCAAGCACAAGACAGCGATCGGCGACGGCTTGCTCAAGATCATGTCGAAAATGGGGATCGCCGTCATCTCGTCGTATCGCGGCGGCTATAATTTCGAAGCCGTCGGCCTCAGCCGCGCGCTCGTCAACGACCTGTTCCCCGGCATGCCCGCGAAAATCTCGGGCGAAGGCTATGTCTCGCTCTATCAAAACGCGTCCGAGCGCCATGAAGCGGCCTTCGACAAAGCCGTCGCCACGCTGCCCATCGGCGGCTTTTATCGCCAGCGTGCCGGCGGCGAACCGCATGCTTATTCCGCCCAACTCATGCACTTGCTGCAAACCGCCGTCGGCACCGACAGCTACTCGACCTACTTGCAATTCGCACGCGGCGTCCGCGATCTGCCGCCGGTCTATCTGCGCGATTTGCTCGAGTTCAATTACGCCAAGGACGCGGTCAGCATCGACAGCGTCGAAGCCATCACCGAAATCCGCAAGCGCTTCGTGACGCCCGGCATGTCGCTTGGCGCGCTCAGCCCCGAGGCCCATGAAACGCTCGCCATCGCGATGAACCGCATCGGCGCAAAAGCCGTCTCGGGCGAAGGCGGCGAAGACAGCATCCGTTTCAAGCCCTATGCCAATGGCGACAATGCCAATTCATCGATCAAGCAGATCGCCAGCGGGCGCTTTGGCGTGACCGCAGAATATCTCGGCGCGGCCGAAGAAATCGAGATCAAGGTCGCGCAAGGGGCAAAACCCGGCGAGGGCGGGCAACTGCCCGGCTTCAAAGTCACCGAATTCATTGCCAAGCTGCGCCACGCGACGCCGGGCGTGTCGCTCATATCACCGCCGCCGCATCATGATATCTATTCGATCGAGGATCTCGCCCAGCTCATCTATGACTTGAAGCAAATCAACCCGCGCGCGCGCGTCTGCGTCAAACTGGTCTCATCCGCAGGGATCGGCACCGTCGCGGCGGGTGTCGCCAAAGCGCATGCCGATGTCATCCTCATCGCAGGCAACACCGGCGGGACCGGCGCGTCACCGCAAACCAGCATCAAATATGCCGGCACGCCGTGGGAAATGGGCTTGTCCGAAGTCAATCAGGTGCTGACGCTCAACGGCCTGCGTCATAAGGTCAAACTGCGCACCGATGGCGGTCTGAAAACCGGTCGCGACATCGTCATTGCCGCGATTCTAGGCGCGGAGGAATTCGGCATCGGCACATTGTCGCTCGTCGCGATGGGCTGCATCATGGTCCGCCAGTGCCATTCGAACACCTGTCCCGTCGGCGTCTGCACGCAGGATGACCGGCTGCGCGCCAAATTCACCGGCACGCCCGAAAAAGTCATCAATCTGATGACTTTCATTGCCGAGGAAGTCCGCGAAATCCTCGCGCGGCTTGGTTGCAAATCCTTGGACGACGTGATCGGCCGCACCGAACTGCTCCGTCAGGTCAGCCGTGGTGCCGAGCATCTCGACGATCTCGACTTGAACCCGATCCTCGCAAAGGTCGACGCGGATGATGATAAGCGCCGCTTCAATGTCCCCGGCGGGCGTAATCCCGTCCCCGACAGCCTCGACGCACAGATCCTGCATGACGCCAAACCGGTGTTCGAGCGGCGCGAGAAAATGCAGCTGACCTATACCGTGCGCAACACCCACCGCGCGGTCGGCACGCGGCTTTCGGCGGAGATCACTGCGAAATATGGCATGTCCGCTTTGAACGACGGCCATGTCCATGTCCGCTTGCGCGGCTCGGCGGGCCAATCGCTCGGCGCGTTCCTGTGCAAGGGCATCACGCTCGAAGTCTTCGGCGACTCAAACGACTATGTCGGCAAAGGTCTGTCTGGCGGCATTATCGCGGTGCGCCCGATGGTCTCGTCCCCGCTCGAAAGCCAGCACAACACAATCATCGGCAACACCGTGCTTTATGGCGCTACCTCGGGCAAACTTTTCGCGGCGGGTCGCGCGGGCGAGCGCTTTGCCGTGCGCAATTCGGGTGCGGATGTCGTTGTCGAGGGCTGCGGCGCGAACGGCTGCGAATATATGACCGGCGGGACAGCCATCATCCTCGGCGAAGTCGGCGATAATTTCGGCGCGGGGATGAGCGGCGGCATGGCCTTCGTCCTCGACACCGAAGATAATTTCGCACGCCGCGCCAACCCCGACAGCATCGTCTGGCAACGCCTCGCTTCGAGTTATTGGGAAACAAAAGCGCGCGCGCTGATCGCCGAACATGCCGTCGCGACCGACAGCAAATGGTCGAACGCCGTCCTCGACGACTGGGACCGCTGGCGTGGCAGGTTCTGGCAGGTCTGCCCCAAGGAAATGCTGTCGCGCCTTGCCGCGCCGCTGGACGATGCGCAGGTGTTGGTCGCGGCTGAATAAGCTGAACACGCGCAACACAGCGCATTCAGCTTGGCGAAAGCGAATCCCGCCTACTGCTGACATCGGTTCGTGTGAACCGAGGGGACTTGAAGATGCACCGTTTCGCTGTTGCTGCTTTGCTGCTCGTTTCGACCTCACCCGCGCTCGCCGCGTCACGAGACCGCGAAGACGCCGAAATGGCGCGCATGGCCGACACGCTCAATGATCCACGCACGCAATCGGCGATGTCGGGCATGATGGTCGCAATGGCCGACATGGTCATGGACCTTCGCGTCGACAAACTGCGCGCGGCGATTGCCCGCATCGATCCCGACGCCCGCGACAACCAAGACTGGGACGGTGCCCGCACACTGGGTGACGTGATCGCCCGCGACGACCCCTATTTCCGCGACAAGCTCGCCGATGGCAGCCGCATGGCCGTCGGCAGTATGGGCGCAATGGCAGGGGGCATGGCCGAGATGATGCCCGAACTGCGCCAGATGGGTGAGCGCATGGGCAAGCAGATGGAAAAAGCGATGCGGCGGCTTCCCCGCGACTAGGGCGCTTTCAGCCTGTGCTCCGGGCCTGACCCGGAGCCTTGCAAAATAAATGTGCACATTCTGACAAGGCTCCGGATCAAGTCCGGAGCGCGAACGTTCGCGATCAAAATTGGGATAATCGCTGGATGCCCCACAAGGACTCGAACCTCGATAAACGGTATCAGAAACCGGTGTCTTACCATTAGACGATGGGGCATCAGCGAGCTACGCAAATAGTAAGCGGGAGGAATTAAGTCAACGTTACACGCGACACCAAACCAAAACCGTATCCCTGAGCTTGTCGAAGGGCTGCCCTTTCTTTGCCGAGATAAAAAGAAGGACAGGCCTTCGACAAGCTCAGGCATTCGGCGGTTTGAATGCTATAATTGCTTAAGCTGCTTTCGTTTCAATCGCGCGCGCGCGCCGCCGCTGCACCGAACTCCCCAGCCCGATGGCCTCGCGATATTTCGCCACTGTCCGCCGTGCCAGGTCAAACCCCTTGTCACGCAACAGATCAACGAGCGTATCGTCCGATAAAATCGCGTCCGCCGCTTCGTCGGCAATCAGCGCCTTGATCGCCGACTTGACCGCCAGCGCCGACGCCGCTTCGCCGCCTTCGCTCGACGCCACCCCGCTGGTGAAGAAATATTTGAGTTCAAAAACCCCGCGCGCGCAGCTCAGATATTTGTTGCTCGTCACGCGGCTGATCGTCGATTCGTGCAGACCGACGACGTCCGCCACCGCTTTCAAAGTCAGCGGCTTCAGATGACTGACGCCATGACGGAAGAATCCTTCCTGCTGCGTCACCAGTTCGCTCGCCACTTTGATGATCGTCTGTTGCCGCTGGTCGAGCGCTTTGACCAGCCAGTTGGCGCTCGCGAGGCAATCGTTCAGCCACGCCTTCGATGCCTTGTCCTGCGCGCCGGCATTGAGTTCGGCATAATAACGCCGGTCGAGCAGCACTTTGGGCAGGCTCGCGCTGTTGATCTCGACGCGCCAGCCCTTCGGCGTTTCATGTACATAGACATCGGGCGCAACTGCTTCGATCCGCCCACCGCCAAACCGCAAACCGGGCTTTGGATCATAGCCCCGGATTTCGCGGATCATGTCGGCCATATCCTCGTCATCGACCTGACACAGCCGCTGCAACTGCGCGATGCGGCCAAGCGCGAGCAAGTCGAGATTATCAAGCAACAGCGCCATGCACGGATCATAGCGATCCGCCTCTTTGGCCTGCAGGATCAGACATTCGGACAGCGTCCGTGCGCCGACGCCCGTGGGCTCGAATGTCTGGATCACGCGCAGCACCGCTTCGACTTGGGATAACGGCACACCCAGCCGGTGCGCGGTATCGAGCAGCGAAACCGTCAGATAACCCGCTTCGTCAATCGCATCGATCAGCTGCGTCGCAATCGCGAGGTCCGCGCCCGACAGCGCTTCGCCCGCCTGATGGTTCAGATGATCGATCAGGCTTTCATCGGCCGAGGCAAAGCTGTCGAAATCAATGTCTTCGCCGCTCCCGCCGCTGCTGATGCTGTCGGTCGGGCCATCATGATGAAATGTATCCTGCGCGAAGTCAGCATCAAGCGGGGCATCGCTATCGCTTGCGCCTTTCAGGATCAGCTCGTCCGCCGTCGCCGGTTCGGGCGCATCAAACCCATCGCCATCATCGGGGGTCGACGTCCGCACTTCCTCGGCCCCGCCATCAAGCAGCGGGTTTTTTTCCATTTCCTCGGCAATGAACGCTTCGATTTCGAGGTTCGACAGCGCCAGCAGCTTGATTGCCTGCTGCAACTGCGGCGTCATCACCAGCGACTGCGACTGCCTGAGATCGAGGCGTGGCGCGAGGC
>JAYUQI010000261.1:0-2695 GCA_043756805.1 Sphingomonas sp. | reverse complement strand
CTCTTTGGCAAGTCCAGTCACCTCGGGTGGCAGGCGCAAGTTTGTGGGCAACACACCCCATTTGAGCGTGCCGGTCAACGGAATGCACAAGACACTATCGATTTGACTTGCGTTGATACGGCTGGCTTGCACCACGATAACGGGGCGGCGAAATCCGGCGACGGCACCCTGCGGTTCACCAAGATCGGCCCACCACACGTCACCGCGCTCGATCACCACTTCTCGTCGCGCGCCAGTTTGGCGAAAATCTTGCGCCCGGCCTCGCGCACAAACGGATCGGGTTCACGCCCCACCTCGTCGATCACGGCATTGAACGCGGCCGTCAGGTCGTCCTCCTGACGTTCAAGCATTTCATTTATCGCGCGCGCGTAAAGGTTGCTGCGCGATGTCCCCAGGCGGCGCACCATGCCTTCGGCGCGCTCGAAAACATCATCGGGAATCGAAACAGCTACTTTCATACTAAAAGTATGACTATAACAATTGCCGCCGTCAAGCCGTGTAGTGCTCCGGCGGGTGTGGCATCCGCGTTTCCGGGATGATCCCGCGTAACCGGTTTGCAAAACTGCGCAAGCACACCTCGCTCGCCGCCAGTGGCCCCGCCGTGAAATAGGCTGATCCCATCCCCGCCTGCACCCGCTCGATCAGCCAGGTATCCTCGCGGTTCACAACGCGGTTGATCCGTTCATTCGCATAGCGCGCCAGCTTCATCGTCCGCCTGTCATCAGGCAAGGCATAGCTCATTACCCGCAGCATCGTCACCGTCGGGCTCACCGGCACCCAGTGCATGAAATCGATCTGGTCGGCATAAATGTCGAACGCCATGTTCGGCCACAGCTTCCAGTAAACCCACCGCCGCTGCGCCGCCTCGGGCAGATGGTCGACGCGCGGCAGATGCGTCTGGTAAAAGCGTTCCCAGAAATTCGCGGAAGGGCGGTCCGCAATCTCGCCCGACATCTTGTCGACCCAGCCATGCGCTTCGATCGCATAGCTTTTACCAAACAACCGCGAGAGGCCATCATGCGCCACCGGAATATGCAGATTGTCCGAATAATTATCGCCGACATTCTTCCAGTTCACATGGCGCGGCCGCGACCACGGCGTGCCCACTGGCTGCATCTCGGCAAACTTATAGGGCGCAATCTCTGCCTCCGCAGGCGCCATCATCGCCGCAACCGAAGGCCCGCCACGCCCGCGCAACCGCACGAAAACAAACCCCTGCCAGGTCTCGACATCGACCGCGACCAGCCCCGTCGCCGCCATATCGAGCGCCGGATAATCCGCCCGCATCGGCACGCCCGACAAGCGCCCGTCGAGCTCATACACCCACGCATGATAGGGACAGACGAGCTTTTTCGCGCAACCCTGCTCGCCATCGACGATCCGCATCCCCCGATGCCGGCAAACATTGGCAAACGCGCGCACCGCGCCATCGTCACCGCGCACAACGAATATGCTCTCGCCGAGCAGTTCCATCGTCCGCCAGTCCCCCGCGCCCGGAATGTCCGAGGCATGACAAACAATCTGCCAAGCGGGCTGCATGACTCGCTCCATCTCGACCGCGAAATAATCGGCGTCGTGATACGTCCATCCGGGCAGGCCGAAATCATCGACCGATGTGGGGCCAAAGGCTGGAACAGGTTTAAGGTGGGATGCCATTCCCGCCTTCTAACGTGCTCGTATCCGCCGCGCCAGATGCCGCTTGCCCGATCTGCTGCCAAGGCGGCTCGCCTGCCGTAAAGGGAAGGAACTCGGTGCAGGTTTCGGGCGGCTCGAGCGTCCCCCAATAGGGCGAATTTTCGTCAAAAACGCGCACGAAGGGGACCGCAACATCGATCATCTCCTGCGCAATCGCGTCACCCCCGCCTTCGTCGATAATAACATCGGCACCCCGCCGCCGCTCGGCGTAATCGGCCAGCGCTGCCTCGATTGCCGCCTGCGCTGTTGCATCCAGATCGACCCCGGCGAAATCCTGAAGCGCGGTCGCCAGCGCATCATCGCGCGCTAGGCGTTCCGCACGACCGTCACCGCCCGCTGACACGATTGTCTCGACCGACGCCGATGCCCGCGCCATCGCCCCGGCACCGCCATCACCCGCTGCCACGACTCCTGCTTCCGCCCGCGTGCTGAAATAATTCACCGTGGTCCGCTTGCCGCCTGCATCCTGCCCGTAATGGCGCAGGCAAAACATCAGCAACGCATCATTGGTCTTGCGCCGAAATCCCATCAGCCGCCCCGCGACGAACACCGGCACCAGATAGCCATCGATGGCGCGTTCAAAGGCAATATCCTTCAATCGCGCCACCCCGAAATCGAGCGCCGCTTCCCACGCCCGCCGGAAACTTTCCGCCCCCGGCGCACGGCGCAATGTATAGCAATTGGCCTGCGCCATATTGACCATCGCGGCCGCGCGCGTGACGCTCCCGGTATCCGCCAGTGCCTCGATAAACGCCTTCTGCCGCGCGGGCGTCCACCCGTCATGCCGCTGATACTGACGCGGCACAGGATCGAAATCCGGCAAATCGGGCCGCTCTGCCCGCTCAACAGGAACCCGGTTTTGCATAGCTTCCCAAACTCCCCAACGACTCGCAACCGAACAGGATATGCGCCGGGTCGGGGGCTGTAGGACAGTGTTTTGTTTATGTTTTGTTCTTTTTTCGATTTGATTGTGCTCACGCCTAACTCTGCCCGCAATTTA
>JAYUQI010000260.1:0-7153 GCA_043756805.1 Sphingomonas sp. | reverse complement strand
ACTGCTGCGCCAGGAAGTGGGCGAATATTACGGCAATTTCCGTGTGACGCCCGACCTCATAGAGCTGCGCAATCTTGTCGAGGTTGCTGACCTTATCGTGCGCTCGGCGCTGTCGCGGCACGAAAGCCGGGGGCTTCATTATACGACTGATTATCCCGACACCGCGCTGATCGCGGTTGATACGGTGCTTGTCCCGTAAGGAAGCTGTTTCTTTTGCGTGCGCGAATCCCTAATTGAGCGTTATGGTTCTATTCCGTTCGATATTTGTATTGCTGGCATTGCCGGCTGTTCCCGCGCTCGCGCAGATGCCAGTCGTCGTGCCGACAGTGCCATCCGTGGCGCCCGCGACTGTGCCTACGGTGCCGGTGGTGCCAGCACCGCTGCCCACACTCTCGCCGACACAGGCGGATTATCTGACGGCGTGGTTGCGGGCGGGCGCAAATCAGGGGCTGGGCGCGGCCAGTGTCGATGCGACACCATTGGCGGGTGAAGCGCTCGTCCGCGCCGTGCTTGACCGTGCACGGGCCCTGCATTCGGGGCGGATCGAGACGGCGGATTTTCTGGAGGTTTGGGCGTTGCGTCCCGCAGCCTATGATCCGTTACCTGCTTTTTCCCAAGCGGTAGCCTCGGATCGTTTGGCGCAATGGGCAAATGCGCTGACGCCGCCCTATGCCGGTTATGATGGTTTGCGCCGGGGGCTGGCGAATTACGAAGCGATCAAGGCAGCGGGGGGATGGCCGACGTTGATGGCGCAATCTGCTGCGGACCTGACCCGCGCGCGGCTGACGCTCGAAGACAAAAGCGTCACCAAGACCGAAAAGCTAAGTGATGCGATCCAGCGCGCGCAGCGGCGTTATGGCTTGAACCCGACGGGCCTGCTGGACGTTCGCACGCTGGCATCGCTCAATGTGCCCGTGGCGGACCGCATTGGCGCGATCATGGCGAATATGGAGCGCTGGCGCTGGCTGCCCCGCGAACTGCCGGTCAACCGGGTGCAGGTCAACATCGCGGCGGCTGTTCTGACGGCATTCGAGGGCGATGCGCCGGTCGCATCGATGCGCGCGGTAACGGGTCGGCCGGGTGGCAATGAAACGCCGATGCTGCAATCGAGCATCCACAGCATTGTCATCAATCCGCCGTGGAACGTGCCCTCGTCGATTGCCAAGAAAGAATTGTGGCCCAAGGGGCGCGCGGCGCTGCTGGCGCAGGGCTACAAGATCGTCGGCACGCCCGAAACCGGCGAACGCATTGTCCAGCCTGCGGGACCGAAAAGTGCCCTCGGTCGGTTGAAGTTCGATTTCGACAACCCCTTTGCGGTCTATCTGCATGACACACCGGCGCAGGCTAAGTTTGCGAGTTTCGACCGGCTCGCCAGCCACGGTTGTGTCCGGCTGGAAAAGCCGCTGCCGCTGGCTATGCTCATGCTTCAGGACGATCCGGTCTGGGGCGGGAACGCCGTGCAGACCGCGATCGAGACGGGCAAGACAAAGCGGGTTGCCCTGCCACAGCGGGTGGCGGTTTATCTCTTGTACTGGACCGCGTTTGCCAGCGCGAACGGGACGATGAATTTCCGCGATGATCCCTATCGCTGGGACAAGTTGCTCGCCGCCAAGATCGACGCGGCATCGCGCCGCGCTGCCACTGTCGTCACTGCCTCGAAGGGATTATGAAGACCATGCGCATTCGTTCTGCTGCTATTCTCATGCTGTCCGCCGCGCTCGGCCTGTCAGCGTGTAACCGGACGCCCGACCGGCCCAGCGAACTGGTCGATGACAATATGACAACCGAAGTGCCCATCGACGATGTGGCGCCTCTCAACAGTGCTGATGCGGCACCGCCGGTCACCGAGCCGCTCAACGTCACAAACACCGCAGCGCCGCCACCGGCTTTTACCGATTCGCAGCAGATGCGCGATGATGCCGATGCCACCGGCCTGACGTCGCGTTTGCCAAGCGAAGAAGCGCCCGGTGCTGCGGCAAACGAAGCCCAGCCGGTCGAGTAACGACGTCGTTATTGGCCCGTTCAGCGCAATGCGTTATAGGAAGCCTATGGATCGTCGCATGTTTTCGACTCTTGCACTCGCGGGGCTGGGCATTGCTGCTCTGCCGCGCGGCGTGGCGCGGGCGACCGCGGCCGACGGGTCGATCCTGCCGCCGCCCAACGCGACTCTGGCGCCGCCGGGCAAAGTCCGCCTCGCAAACAGCGACATGCTTGAGCGCGCAAAAGCGGCGCTAAACCGGCACAAGGCGCTGATTCCGCTGCGCGACCGCGTGGCCATTGCCGATTTCGGCGTCGCGTCGCGCGAATTGCGCTTTCACCTTGTCGATCTGATCAGCGGACAGTCCAATTCCTACCTTGTCGCGCATGGCAAGGGATCGGACCCCGATCATTCAGGCTGGCTCCAGCGCTTTTCCAATGATCCGGGATCGCTGGCCACGTCGGACGGGGCGTATCTGACGGGCGAAATTTATGAAGGCATACACGGCCAATCGATGCGCCTGCTCGGCCTTGATCCCGACAACAGCAATGCCGAACCCCGCGCGATCGTCATCCACGGGGCCGATTATGTCAGCGAGGATCATATCGCGACGTGGGGCAAAGTCGGGCGAAGCGAGGGCTGTTTCGCCTTGGCGCGGCACATGATCCCGCAAGTGCTTGGCATGCTGGGGCCAAACCGGATGCTCTACGCCGACAAGGTCTAACGCAACTTGCTGACTTTCAGCCCGTCAAGTTTCGCCCGCGCCTGAACCGATTCCTCGCTGCGCGTCATGGCTTTGGCGATGGCCTTCAACGACATCGATTTTGCGGCAAGCCGGTGCAGTTTCTGGATTTCGTCCGATGTCCATGGCTGGCGGTGGCGCTGGAATTCTTTGGCAAAACGTTCGGACACTGGCGTTCCTTGACCAACCCACTTGGTCAAGTTATTTTGCACAGATGACCAAGCACTTCAATGTCGGCGAGGCCAAAGCGCAGCTGTCAAAGCTGATCGACGCAGCGGTGCGCGGTGAAGATGTCGTAATCGATCGTGCGGGCAAGCCGCGTGTGCGGCTGGTCCCGACCGAGGCTGCTGCTAGCGAGGAAGCCGAAAAGATTGCGGCAAAGCGCGCAGCCGCTTTCGGCATGTGGAAAGACAAGTTCGAGGGCTGGGATACCGACATTGGTCCGTCAATGACTGACGAAGAAGTCGAAGAACGCTGGCAGCGTAAATTTGGCCCTGCTGCTTGATACCCAGATTCTGGTGTGGATGGGCAGCGGCGACCCGCGCCTGTCCCAGCGCGCACGCTCAGCCATGCAACGACCGGGCGAAAACCTTGTCGTCAGCGCCGTCGTTGCGTGGGAGTTCGTCGATCTTCAGCTTCGCGGGCGCTTTCCCGTTGGTGTGAATCTTCCTGATTTGATCGCGAGCTTCGCACTGCAGATTGTCGATTTTCCTGCAGGGGCATGGTCGCTCGCCGCAAGTCTGCCCGATGTTCATAAAGACCCGGTGGACCGCATGGTCGTCGCGCATGCGATTCACGACAACCACATATTGGTGTCCGCCGATGCAAACATCCGGCGCTACCCCGTCAAGACGCTCTGGTAGCGCCCCGCCGCCTCGGCTATCCCGTCCCCAACATGTCCAACAACCACCTCTATCTTGTCGACGGCTCGGGCTATATCTTCCGCGCCTATCACCGCTTGCCGCCGCTGACCAATATTCGCGGCGAACCGGTCGGCGCGGTTTACGGCTACACCACGATGCTGTGGAAACTCGCCGAAGCGCTGCACAAAGCCGACGGGCCGACGCATATGGCGGTCATCCTCGACAAATCGTCGAAAACCTTCCGCAACGATCTCTACGACAAATATAAAGCACAGCGTCCGCCGCCGCCCGAAGACCTTGTTCCCCAATTCCCGATGATCCGTGATGCGACGCGGGCGTTCTCGCTGCCGTGTATCGAGACCGAGGGGCTTGAAGCCGACGACATCATTGCTTGCTATGCCAAGGCCGCGCTGGCGCAGGGGTGGGCGGTCACGGTCGTGTCGTCCGACAAGGATTTGATGCAACTGATCCAGCCCGGTCTCGACTTGTATGACACGATGAACAACCGGCGGATCAATGCGCCCGAAGTGATCGAGAAATTCGGTGTCGGCCCGGAAAGGCTCGGCGATGTGCTGGCGCTGATGGGGGACACAGTGGACAATGTCCCCGGTGTGCCCGGTGTCGGGCCAAAGACTGCGGCAAAGCTGATTGTCGAGCATGGCGATCTGGAGGCCGTACTGGCGGCGGCCCCCGCAATGAAAGCGGGCAAGTTGCGCGACAACCTGATCGAACATGCCGACATGGCGCGGCTGTCGCGAGTGTTGGTGACGCTCAAGGATGACTGCGATCTGCCCGAACCGCTTGACGATCTGCTGCTCAAGGGCATTCCCGAAGAGCCATTGCGCGTGTTCCTCGAACATCATGGCTTTCGTTCGTTGCTGACGAAATTGGGCGGCGGGCCAGCGGCAACGCCCGCTGCTGCATCCGCCTCCACCAAACCGGCGTCGGTGCCTGAAGCGCCCTTCGATCTCGACGCCTATGAATGCGTCACCACAATCGACGCGCTCGACCGCTGGATTGCCGAAGCGACGGCAGGCGGGGTCGTTGCCGTGGATACCGAAACCGACGGCCTCGACGCAACGCAAGCGCGGATCATCGGGTTCAGCCTTGCGACCGCGCCGGGCAAGGCATGCTATGTCCCGCTCGCGCATGGCGGCACCGATTTGCTCGCTGAAAAGCCTGACCAGATCGACACGCGCGCGGCGCTCGACCGACTGCGCGGGCTGATGGCCGATCCCTCGGTGCTCAAAATCGGTCAGAATCTCAAATATGACATGACCATTCTCGCGCGGCACGACATCCTGATCGCGCCTTTCGACGATACGCTTGTGCTCAGCTTCGCGCTCGACGCGGGACGCCATAATCATGGTATGGACGAACTGGCACAGATCCATCTTGGTCACAGCTGCATCGCTTACAAAGACGTCTGCGGCTCGGGGAAAAACCAGTTGAGCTTTGCCCAGGTCCCCTTGCGCGATGCGACACGCTACGCTGCTGAAGATGCCGATGTGACGCTGCGGCTGTGGCAGAAACTCAAGCCGCGCCTGTCGCCCGATGCTGTCACGACGGTTTACGAACGCGTCGACCGTCCGCTTGTCCCCGTAATCGCCGCGATGGAGCGCGAAGGCGTGAAAGTTGATCGCGAGCATCTCGCGCGGCTGTCATCCGAATTCGCGCACCAGATGGGCGCGCTCGAAGTTGAACTCCACGACATGGCAGGGCAACCCTTCGCGATCGGCAGCCCGCAGCAACTCGGCGCGATCCTGTTCGATAAAATGGGCCTGAAGGGCGGTCGCAAGGGCAAGACCGGGGCGTATTCGACCGATGCGGCTGAACTTGAAAAGTTGGCAGGGCAGGGCGTGCCGATTGCGCAGAAAGTGCTCGACTGGCGACAGGTGGCGAAGCTCAAGTCGACCTATACCGATGCGTTGCAGCAGCAGATCAACCCCGAGACGGGCCGCGTCCACACCAGTTACAGCCTGATCGGCGCGCAGACCGGGCGGCTCTCGTCGAACGATCCGAACCTTCAGAATATTCCGATCCGTACCGAAAATGGCCGCCGCATCCGCGAGGCTTTTGTCGCCGAACCCGGCAATGTCTTGCTCAGCGCCGACTATTCGCAGATCGAATTGCGGCTGGCCGCGTTCATGGCCGATGTGCCGGCGCTCAAGGCCGCATTTGCCAATGGCGACGACATCCACTCGTTAACTGCCATGGAACTCTTCGGCGAGGTCAACCGCGACACGCGCGGCCGCGCCAAGACGATCAATTTCTCGATCCTCTACGGCATCTCGCGCTGGGGTTTGGCGGGCCGCATGGGCACGACGGCCGACGAAGCACAGGCGCTGATCGATCGCTATTTCGAGCGCTTTCCCGGCATCAACCGCTACATCGCCGAAACGCTCGAGCATGTCCGCGAAACCGGATTTACGCAGACATTGTTCGGGCGAAAAGTGCACTTCACGCGCATCAAATCGGCCAATCAGGCCGAGCGCCAAGGCAGCGAGCGCGCCGCGATCAACGCGCCGATTCAGGGGACATGCGCCGACATCATCAAACGCGCGATGGTCCGCATGCTCCCCGCGCTGGCCGAGGCTGGGCTGCCCAATGTCCGGATGCTGCTGCAAGTACATGATGAACTGGTCTTCGAATTGCCCGAAGCCGACGTCGACGCCGCAAGCGCCGTAATCCGCGCCGTCATGGCAACGGCTGCCGAGCCACTGGTGACACTCGACGTCCCGCTCGACGTCGAAATCGGCACCGGCAAAAGCTGGGGTGCCGCACATTGACTGGAAACAACCCGCTTTCCCTGAGCCTGTCGAAGGGCTGCCCTTCTTTCGCCATGTGGCCGAAGAAAGGCAGGGCTTCGACAGGCTCAGCCAGAACGGTTGGTGGTTGAATTGAGTCCTCAATCTCCGTCGTCCGAAGCTGACCTTGCCGCATTGGCGAAGGGCGGGCGGACCAATGTGTTCGGGTTCCTCCTCCGCCTCGCTGCGCGCATCCCGTTTCTGTTCATTGCGGGGCGCATTTACGGCCCTGAAGTGCTCGGGCGGATGGCCTATGCCGTGCTCGTCATTGAATTTGCGGCGCAGCTGGCAACGCTCGGGCTGAAGCGCGGGCTAGCGCTACAACTCACCAACGATACGCGCGGGGCGGGGCATGTTGTCTGGGATGCGCTGCTGCTCGTGCTCGGCGCGTCGGCGCTGTTCACGCTCCCGCTGATGCTGTTCCCGCAAGCGATGTTTCCCAACAGCGCGGTCAATGGGCTCGACAGCTTGCTGCCGCTGGCAATCTTCATGATCGCGGCGACCGACGTGATGCTGGCGGCGCTCGCCTATCGGTTCAACGTTGCGGCAACGGTCACGGCGCGCGCGATTGTCGAGCCGTGGACGATCAGCATTGCGGCGCTCGCGCTGTCATGGTGGTCGATCCGCGATGGCTTGCTGATTGCCTATGCGCTGTCGATGGCGGCGGCGTTCATTGCCGCACTCATCCCCTTTGTACGCAGTTACAAATGGCCCGGCGCATGGCGACCGTCGGAAAGCCTGATCCCGCTGGCCCGGCGCAACC
>JAYUQI010000259.1:0-2719 GCA_043756805.1 Sphingomonas sp. | reverse complement strand
CGCGGTTGCCGACGCCGTCCGCCGTTTCGCCACGGGGCAGGCGGTCTCGGGTGACATGGCTGTCCGCCTGCGCGACCGCCCCGAGGAACCGATTGCGCTGACCATTGCGGGCGCGCGCGGTCTCGGCGAAGCGGCCGTCCTGCTCAGCCTGAAAGACAACACCGAAGAATCGCGCCTCAAACGCGAAATCGCGCAAGCCACCAAGATGCAGGCGGTCGGCCAGCTTGCCGGCGGCGTCGCGCATGATTTCAACAATATCCTGACCGGCATCATCGGCCATTGCGACCTCATGCTGATGCGCCACACCCCCGGCGACAGCGATTATGACGACATTCAGCAGATCCGCATCAATTCAAACCGCGCTGCCGGACTGACGCGCCAGCTCCTTGCTTTTTCGCGCCAGCAAACGCTGCGCCCGCAAATCCTCCAGCTGCCCGACGTCGTCAGCGAAGTCTCGAACCTGCTCCAGCGCCTGCTCGGCGAAACCGTCACGCTCGTCATCAAGCATGGCCGCGGCCTCGGGGCGATCCGTGCCGATCCCGGCCAGCTTGAGCAAGTCATCGTCAACCTCGCTGTCAAAGCCCGCGACGCGATGGCCGGGCGCGGACCGGGCGGGACGCTCACGATCCAGACCTATTCGCTGACCAGCGCCGAAGTCCGCAAGATGGGCTCGGACATCATGCCGATTGCTGACTACACCGCGCTCAAAGTCAGCGATACCGGCAGCGGCATCCCGCCCGAAATTCTCGGTAAAATCTTCGAACCCTTCTTCACGACCAAGGAAGTGGGCAAGGGCACCGGCCTCGGCCTGTCGACCGTCTACGGCATCGTCAAACAGTCGAACGGCTTCATTTTCGCTGAGTCAGACGTGGGCAAGGGCACTGACTTTGTCATCTACCTCCCCGTCAACGCCGAAACCGGCACCACCATTGTCGACGCGCCAAAGGTCGAAAAGCCCGCCGATCTGTGGGGCACGGGCACGATCCTGCTCGTCGAGGACGAAGACATGGTCCGCGCCGTCGCCGAACGCGCACTCACCCGCCACGGCTACAAAGTCCTGACCGCAAGCAATGGCGAAGAAGGTCTCGAAATCCTCGGGTTGGGCGATACCGAATTCGACCTGATCATTTCCGACGTCGTCATGCCCATGATGGACGGCCCGACGATGGTCCGAAAGGCACGCGAAACGCACCCCGCCATGCCGATCCTCTTCATGTCGGGCTATGCCGAGGAGCAACTCCGCAAATCAATCGACCTCGACCGCGTGCATTTTCTGCCCAAACCGTTTTCGGTGAAGCAACTGGCCGAAGCAGCGCAGATGGCTTTGGGGGAGGGGAAGGGGTGAGGAAATCCGGTAGTGGGTCAGTTTGAAATTATGGCCGGTTGCGATTCATGAATGCCGCAACGGCTAGGCCAATCAGTGCTCCCCCGATTGCTACGCCTCCCCAATAAGGAATGCTGTTCGTATCGGATAGATTATTGCTGGTTAAGCGCTGAATTATGATGACAGCGATTGTGGCGATTGCGCCTACCAAACCGGCTCGGATTTTTGTGATTTTAGGTTTCATATTTTTTGAAGGGTCCACTCTTGCCGGGTTTATCCGTTCGATCTTCTACATGTTTTGCAATATCCGCAATCTCCCAAAGCCGATCCGGAAATCTAAAATTCGAAATCTGGGAAAATCCGGAGCCACGTATCTATATCAATCGCAATGCGTGCTATAAATATTCGCTCATGCACTCCCTTCGCGCCTTCCTTCTTCTTTGCGCCTTCGCGTGAACCACTTTTACAATCCACCAGCGGACGCACTGAAAAAGAAGGAGAAAGAGGGTTCGCGCAAAGGCGCAAAGAAGAAGAAAAGGCGCAAAGAAGAAATAATTTCGTTCCACTCTTGTTCCAACAGAACAAACCCAATACAAGGCTAATCACGGCGTTGACGACAGCGCGCGAACGGCTACGAGGGAGTGAACAATGGCAGCTCAATTGAAGGTCATCCAGTCAGACATGGCATCCGCATCGACAACAGAACGCGCCCGCGCGCTCGAAGCTGCTCTCGCACAGATCGACCGCGCGTTCGGCAAGGGCTCCGCCATGAAGCTCGGCAGCCGCGAAAAAATGGAAATCGAAGCGGTATCGACGGGTTCATTGGGCCTCGACATTGCGCTCGGCATCGGCGGCCTCCCGCGCGGCCGCATCATCGAAATTTTCGGTCCCGAATCGTCGGGCAAAACGACACTGGCGCTCCATGCCATTGCCGAAGCCCAGAAAATCGGCGGGACCGCCGCGTTCATCGATGCCGAACATGCGCTCGATCCCGCCTATGCCAAGAAACTCGGCGTCGACATCGACAATCTCATCGTTTCGCAGCCCGATACCGGCGAGCAGGCGCTGGAGATCTGCGACACGCTGGTGCGCTCGAACGCGGTCGACGTGCTGGTCATCGATTCGGTTGCCGCACTCGTCCCGCGCGCCGAAATCGAAGGTGAAATGGGCGATAGTCATGTCGGCCTCCAGGCCCGCCTCATGTCGCAGGCGCTGCGCAAGATCACCGGCTCGATCAGCCGCTCGCGCTGCACCGTCATTTTCATCAACCAGATCCGCATGAAAATCGGTGTCATGTACGGTTCGCCCGAAACCACGACCGGCGGCAACGCGCTTAAATTCTATGCTTCGGTCCGTCTCGACATCCGCCGCACAGGCCAGATCAAGAATGGCGAG
>JAYUQI010000258.1:0-2720 GCA_043756805.1 Sphingomonas sp. | reverse complement strand
CAACGTCTTGGCAAAATCATCGTCGGCAACCGCCGTCTTCGCCACGCGGATTTCGTTGATCACGAGGTCGAACGTCGCCGGCTTCCCCTTCAGATACGCGACATTATAATCCTCGGGGAACGTCACCTTGATCTGCTTTTCGTCATTGGCTTTCACGCCAACGAGCTGGTCCTCGAATCCGGGGATCAGGCGTCCGCTGCCGATTTCGACCGACATGCCTTCGCCCTTGCCGCCATCGAACGGCTCGCCGTCGACCTTGCCGAGGTAATCCATGACAACAAGGTCACCCGTCGCGGCCTTGTGGCCCTTGGGCGCGTCATCGAACGATTTCTGCTGGCCCAGGAACATCGCGATCTGCGCATCGATCGCAGACTCGTCGATCTCGGCTGTCAGGCGCTCGAGCTTGATCCCCTCGATCTGCGGTGCGGGCACATCGGGCAACACTTCGAGCGCGATCTTGATCTCGGCATCCTTGCCCTGCTCATAGCCTTCGTTGAGCTCGACCGCAGGCTGCATCGCCGGACGCAGCTTGTTGTCCGTGATCATCTTCTGCACGCCGTCCTGGATCGACGTGTTCAGCGCTTCCTGAAACAGCTGCGGGCCGTGCATCTTGCGGACAAGATTGGCGGGCACCTTGCCGGGACGGAAACCGGGCATTTTCATCTGCGGCGCGAGTTTCTTGACCTCGCCCTCGATCCGCGACTCAATGTCCTTGGCAGTGATCGTCAGCGTGTAGGCGCGCTTCAGTCCGTCGTTCAGCGTTTCGGCAATCTGCATGGTTTCTCTTCACTTCAAAATGTTTTCGGCAAATAAAGTCTTCGGGCAACAAAACTGGTGCGGGCGAAGGGACTCGAACCCCCACATCTTGCGATACTGGTACCTAAAACCAGCGCGTCTACCAATTCCGCCACGCCCGCTTGCGCTCGTCGGCAAGCGGCGGCCTATACCAGCGCACGCGCGAAGGGCAAGGACTAGTCGGCAGACTTACGGTGCGCAGCATAGCGGACTGCGCTTTCGACCAGTGCATCGCTGATCACGCCACTCGCACCGCGCACGTCGCGTTGGTTCAGAATCATCGGCACATCAAACGCGACAGTGTCGATCCGCGCCCGCGCCGCGCGGTCATAGGTTTCCCAGCGAACCGTCGCCTCGCCCCCGCCCGACGGCTGTTTTTCGCCAATGCCCAGCCCGGCAATGCACAACCGCAGCTTGACCCGCTCGACCACGACTTTCACACGATAGCGTGTCATCGGCGCGGCATCGGCAAACAGCGGATCGGCCCGCGCCGCGACGGACAGTCCGCTTTCGCCAAGCACCCCCGTAAGCCGCGTGGCCAACACGTCGTCCCCCGGCCGCGCCACATCGCGCCAGCGCAACTTGCCCTTCGGCAGGCACAGCAACCCCGCCTGAACCTTGCCAACCTTTTCGAGCGGCGTCGGCAGGTACTCGATGGCCGCGATGGAATAGTCTGCGGCATTGCCCGACATGCTGGCGACGTCCGCGTTAACGGCCATGGCCAGAGCGACCAGTGAGATCATCGGGCAGCGCGCTGTTTAATTGACGCTAAAATCAAAGACGCGGAACGTCGCATTCGCACCCGCGCCGACGATCCCCGAAATAAACCCGTATTCACCGGGGGTCAGCGGGTCGTTCGGGACGATCTTGTACACACCAGGCGCAATCTGGTTCGCCGTAAATCCGCGTTGATCCTTGTCACGCAAACCCGATTTCGCGCCGCCAAGTCCGACACTCCCGACGACTGCTTCGCGCTTGTCAGCTTTGGTTTCAAACCGCGTCAGCGAAAATTCGTTCGGCGATGTCACAGCGCCACCTGCCGCGCCAAGGCCCTGTGCGGCCTGATCGAAGTAAAAATAGAACACCGGTCGTTGCTCGGATGTGCTCAGTTGCGCACGCGGGCCGTTGACCGCTGCTTTGACGCGCATGCCGCTCAGGCCGGAAGTCAGCATATAGCCAAACATGCCCGATGTCCGCGCCTGGCGCGTGGTGGTCGATTCGATGCGCGTCATCTTCGTCGGACCCGCCAAATAGATGCCCGACGGATGCGGGACCATGGGATCGGGCGAATCGACCGACATGGCTACCGCAGTTGGCGCCGCCGATGCCGAAATCATCGCAGCGAGCACAGGACCCGAAATGCCCTTTTGCTTCAGCGCAATCACTTGATCGGTCGTCAATTCAAAGCTCGACGGCGACGTCTTGATTTTCGCAATCACAACGTCATCCCCAAGCCCGGCGGTCAAAAGCGCCAGCACTGAATCATTGTTCAGCGTTTCCGCCGCAGCCGGCACCGAAAGACACGCGGCAGCAACCGCAAGCAACACACCCGATTTCATAGCAATCCCCCTTGTTCACGCTCCACTTTGATCATCGCCCATGAAAAAACGATAAACGCCGGTCACTCTAAGCCCGTCAACATAGGCATATTGTTACGAACCGACAACAATCGTCGCATTACATCCCGGCAGCGCAATCGCATCCCCAAACCCGCTCACCAAAACCGTCGCATAATCGCCATCGGTCGGCGCCGAAAACTGATGCACCCGTGCGCCATCGACATCGACGACCCAGTAGTGACGAATACCCGCCGTGGCATAGTTCGCGCGCTTGCGCCCGAGGTCTTCGCTCAGCGTGCTGTCACTGATCTCGATGGCCAGCAAAATATCTTCAGGCAGCAACGTCGTCCGATCCCCGATGTCGCG
>JAYUQI010000257.1:0-7224 GCA_043756805.1 Sphingomonas sp. | reverse complement strand
ACAACATTGTCGATGGTGGCTGATCTTGCGCGCGACAATCGTGATGATTGGTGGGTTATTGCCGGTGCAGCGGCTGCGCTTCACGGTGCGACCGACATCATTGTTGGTGACGTTGACGTCGTTATGAGTGCACGTGACGCTGAATCCGTCTTGGCGGCATGTGCTGTTGTGCCAATGCGAGGCGCGGGGAATGCGTTGTTTCGGTCTCGCGTCTTCGCTCAATGGTGCCAGCCGCCGATGACAGTCGAGATTATGGCAGATTTCGATTATTTCAGTGCACGGAGCTGGCACAGAGTAGCGCTTTCAACGCGCACTATGATCGGGCTCGGGAGCTTCAGCGTGTTCGTGCCCGATCGTGCCGAATTGACAGCGATGTTTCGCGCCTTTGGACGCCCAAAAGATGTTGAACGTGCCCGTTTGCTTGAGATGCTCTAACCCCGCACATCTTTCGACACGGCATCGAGCAACCCGTTCACGAATCCCTTCTCACGCTTGTCGTAAAACGCATCAGCGACGTCGACATATTCGTTGATTACCGATTTGACGGGCACATCGGCGCGGGCAAGGAGCTCGTAGGTGCCCGCCCGCAATATCGCGCGCATCGGCTTGTCGAGGCGGTCGAGTGTCCAGCCGCTGGAGAGTTTACCGACGATGATCGCGTCGATCTCGTCGGCGCGGGCGAGCGCCCCTTTTACGACATCGTCGAAAAAATCGGCTTCGGCCTCGGCATATTCATCATCGCCGATCGTCGCGCCAAGGCGATGCTGGTGAAACTCGTGCAGCAGCTTGGCCTGCGGCGTGGCTTCCATGTCGTGCTGGTACAGCGCTTGCACCGCAGCGAGCCGCGCGGCGGAGCGTGATTTTGCGCGACCCTTCACAGCCTGATCGCAATCGAACGGGCGTGGGCAGGGAGCCCCTCCGCCCCTGCCAACGCAACGGCAGCGGGGCCGAGTTCGGCAAGCGAAGCGGGCGAACATCCGATAAAGCTGGTGCGTTTCATAAAATCCGTAACTGACAAGGCCGAGGCAAACCGCGCGCGGCGGCCGGTCGGCAGGACATGGTTGGGACCGGCAAGATAGTCGCCGATGGCTTCGGGCGTATGACGACCGAGGAACACCGAGCCCGCGTGGCGGATGCGCGCGAACATCGCTTCGGGGTCAGCAATTGCCAGTTCGAGATGCTCGGGCGCGAGACGATCAATCAGCGCGGGCGCTTGATCGAGACTGTCGACAACAATGATCGCGCCATGCGTATTCCAGCTCGCCCGCGCCACCGTTTCGGTAGCAAGCGTCGGCAACATTGCCTCGACGGCGGCCGCTACCGCATCGGCAAAGGCCGCATCATCGGTGATCAGGATCGACTGGCTGGTCGGGTCATGCTCGGCCTGGCTGAGCAGATCGGCAGCAATCCAGTCCGCGTCGTTGTCCGCGTCCGCAACGACCAATATTTCCGACGGCCCCGCGACCATATCAATCCCGACGCGGCCATAAAGCTGGCGTTTGGCTTCGGCGACCCAGGCATTGCCAGGCCCGACGATCACATCCACGGGCGCAATGGTCGCAGTGCCAAAGGCAAGCGCGCCAACTGCCTGAGCGCCACCGATCCGCCAGACTTCGTCCACGCCCGCTAGAGCGGCGGCTGCAAGCACCAGCGGGTTCGCATCGCCGCCGGGTGTTGGCGTGACCATCACCAGCCGCGCGACGCCCGCCACTTTGGCCGGAATGGCGTTCATCAGCACCGACGATGGATAGGCGGCCCGCCCACCCGGCACGTAAAGCCCGGCTGCATCGACCGCGTTCCACCGCGCGCCAAGGCGGACACCCGCCGCATCGACATACTCGCGGTCAACCGGGCGCTGCCCCTCATGAAAAGTCCGGATACGCGCCGCAGCCAGTTCGAGCGCCGCGCGCAAGTCAGCGTCGAGCGCATCGAGCGCCGCCTGGCAATCCGCCATGTCGATCCGCCACGGCAGGCTGTGCCCGTCGAACTTTGCGGTCAGCTCGGCAACCGCGGCGTCGCTTTCGGTCCGCACGCGCGATAGGATAAAAGCGACATCGCGCGATATATCTTCGTCTGTATCACGGCGCGCGTCGACCAGTGATGCAAATGCGGTTTCAAAACCCGAATCAGATGTTGAGAGCTTAATCATGCGACGGCCCCGCGAAACGCTTCGACCAGCGGCGCGATGTCGTCGCGCGTCTTGAACGCTGCGCGGTTAACGATCAGCCGCGCCGATACCTGCGCAATCACGTCGACTTCAACCAGTCCATTGTCTTTCAGCGTCCGCCCCGACGACACAAGATCGACGATCCGGCTTGACAGCCCGAGCGTCGGCGCCAGTTCCATCGCGCCGTTCAGCTTCACGCATTCGGCCTGAACACCGCGCGCTTCGAAATGCTTGCGCGTCAGATTTGGATATTTGGTCGCGACGCGGACGTGGCTCCACTGCCTTGGGTCATCCGACGCCGCCATATCGGCGGGCTCGGCAACCGAAATCCGGCAATGGCCGATGTTGAGATCAACGGGCGCATACAGTTCCGAATAATCAAACTCGTCGATCACATCCGACCCGACAACGCCCATCTGCGCCGCGCCATGCGCCACAAACGTCGCGACATCGAACGCGCGGACACGGATCAGGCCGATGCCAGGATGATTGGTCGCAAAGCGCAAGCGCCGGTCTTCCTCGTCGCCGAATCCCGCTTCCGGAACAATCCCGGCACGCGCCATCAGCGGCAGGACTTCGGCCAATATGCGCCCCTTGGGCACGGCAATGATGAGCGGTTGCGGCATGGCGCTGCCCCTTACCCAGCGCATGGACAAAATGCCAGTGCGCGCGCACAAGCGTCGTACATGACGCCCCTCGAAGCCTTTCGAAGCCAGGTCGATTATTGCATCGCCAATGATGCTCCGATTACGGCCGCTGTGCTTGCAGCCATTGCCGACAGCGCCAGCACCGATACACGGACCGGCGCGAAAATACTTGGCTGGACCGGTCACCCGATGTTCGATGCGCTGCCGCTTCGGATTACCGGCGGCGTGCATCATTTGTGGCGCACAGGGCTGGTGCCCGAACTCTCGCCACTATTCGGTGGCGACGGCACGCCCGAACGCAACGCCGATGCGATGCGCAGTGTATTCGCCAAACATGATGCCGTGCTGCTGCCGTGGCTTGACGGTCCGCCGCAGACCAATGAGCCGGGGCGGTCATCGACATTGATGACCGGTCTGCTCGAAATCGTCGCGCGGCATGAGCCAAAGCTCGAGATCCTCGAAATCGGGTCGTCGGCGGGGCTGAACCTGCTCATCGACCGTTTCCGTATCAACCTGCCGGGGATCAGCACCGGGCCTGCGACGTCAACCGTCCGCCTCACCCCCGAATGGCGCGGCCCGCCACCGCCCGCCGGTGCGCCGGACATCGTCAGAATCCGCGGTGTCGACATCGCACCCATCGATGCGACCACTCAAGCAGGCGCGGATCGCCTGCTCGCCTATTGCTGGGCCGATCATACGCAGCGGATCGAGCGGCTGGCCCATGCGCTCGCGCTCCTACGCGCGCATCCGCCGATGCTGGAGCAGGGCGATGCCCCTGATTGGGTCGAAGCGCGGTTAAACGAACCACAAGCCGAAGGCGTCACCCGCGTCCTGATGCACTCGATTGTCTGGACCTATATCGCACCCGACGGACAGGCCCGGATTACCACCGCAATGGAGGCCGCCGCTGCCCGTGCAACAGCCGACCGCCCGCTCGCATGGGTCCATGTCGAGGCGGACCGCACTGTTCACCAGCATGTGCTTACAATCCGATCGTGGCCGGGCCATGGTAATCCGGTCGTCATCGCTCGCGCGCACGCGCACGGTTTCTGGGTTGAGCGGCTGCGCTAAACCGCCGGAACAACGGCGGTGATGGCCAGTTGAAACGGCATGGCATTTACCCAACTTGATCCGCCGATCCCGCTGACGGTGCTTGAAAAAGGCGATGGTTTTGCCGTCGGCGTCATTGATTATGGTCAGGAATTTGACCTGCTCTGGGTGGTTGCGCTGAACGAGAGCGGCGAGATTTGGTCAGCGCCCAATCCACAGGTGCGAATGCAGGCAAACTGGTCGATGGGGCGCGCCAAACCGCGTCGCCGGACTGACACCAAGTTATCGGCGATCAGCTAACGCGCCAGAAAATCCCGTATTGCCGCATTCACGGCCTCGGGCGCTTCCCACGTCACGAAATGGCCGCAACCATGCACCGGCACGAACGTATAATCATCGACATAGTCCGCCAGCCCTTCGATCAGGCTCGGCCGCAGCGCCAGATCATCCATCGCCCAGATGACAAGCGTGGGCATTTTGACGCTCGGAAACGGCGCATCGAGAAACGCGGGCCGCTCGGGCGTTTCGTCCATCGCGGGCACCTGAATGCCGGCCGCACGATACCAGTCGATCATCTTCGCCGCCGCGCCCGGGATTTTCCAGTCGGCCATCATCGCGTCGCGATAGGCATCATCCATCGCCGGGCTGCGGCCCCAACTGACGGTTTGCATGATGAGCGCCGCCAGCCCCTTGTCGCGGATCAGCGCGTCGTTCGCCGGATCACGGAACGCGCGGATATATTGCGACGCCGCGCGCTGGTCGGGATCGTCGATCACGGCCTTTTGAAACAGATAGGGGTGTGGCGCATTCATGATGATGCACCGGTCCACGCGGCCTGCGCCATGCAGCGCAACGCCCCAGGCAACCGCCCCGCCCCAATCATGCCCGACCACCGTAAAATTCCCGACGCCCAGTGCATCGGCAAGCGCGAAAACGTCGGCAGCAATCTTGTCGAAGCTGTAATTCTCGACACCGTCGGGTTTCGACGAATGGCGGTATCCGCGCTGGTCGGGCGCGATGCAGCGGAAATCCGTCGAGAATTCGGCAAGCTGGTAGCGCCACGTCCGGTGCGATTCGGGAAAGCCGTGAAGAAAGATGAGAACCGGCGCGTCGCGCGGGCCGATGTCGACCGTATCCAGCGCCACGCCGGTCTTGAGCGTAACGCGAGTCATTGGGAAATCGATCATGTGTTACTCCGCGTCAAAGGCACTTCGGGGATCGGGATAAACTCCTTGTCATCACCGGGGACCAAGGGGAAGCGCCCCGCTTTCCAGTCATGCTTCGCCTGATTGATCCGGTCGCGCGACGACGACACGAAATTCCACCACGCATGGCGCGGGGTCGCAAACGCGCCGCCGCCGAGCAGCATCGCCCGCGTCGTTGTTTCCGCGCGCAACGTCATCGCCTGCCCGGGCGCGAGGACGTAAAGCGCGAAGGGTTCCAGCGTCTGCCCATCAAGCGTCGCTTGCCCTTCGGTCATCATCACCGCCCGCTCATCCGCGTCGGCGTCGATCGGCACTGATCCGCCCGCTGCCACGATCATATCGGCATAGATCGTGGGCGCATGGCAGGTCGTGGCGGCGGTTTTGCCCCACAATGTCCCCATCAGGACGCGGATCGACGTCTTGCCATCCTCGATCAGCGGCAGCGCGTCGGCCGCGACATGCTCGAACGCCGGATCAATTTCTTCCTTGCCGTCGGGCAGCGCGAGCCAGGTCTGCATTCCGTAAAAGGCCGGACCCGCCGCGCGCGTATCCGCAGGCGAGCGCTCCGAATGGACGATCCCGCGCCCCGCTGTCATCAGGTTGATAGCGCCGGGCTCAATAATCTTGTGACTGCCCAGCGAATCGCGATGCTTGATCGCCCCTTCGAACAAATAAGTGACGGTCGCGAGATTGATATGCGGATGCGGGCGCACGTCCATCCCTTCGCCAGCTGCCATCCGCGACGGCCCGAACTGGTCGACAAAGATAAACGGCCCGACCATCGTGCGGGTCTTGGCGGGCAGCGTGCGGCGAACTTTGAAATCGCCGAGATCGTGGGTGACAGGGATGATGGTTTCCATAACTCCAACCTGCTTTCTGCGCATCAGCGCATCATGTTTCACGCGAAGAACGCAAAGCGCGCGAAGGATTCAATGAATGCTCTTCGCGACCTTCGCGTGAGCAAACCCTTACTACTCCCCCGGTGCCCGCGCCTTGATCGCCATTGCGTGCACTTTCTGCCCCGGCAAATCACCCAGCGCGCGGTTGACCATCCGTTGCCGTTCGAGCCGCGCCACGCCCGTGAACGCCGCGCTTACGATCTCGACGGTAAAGTGCGATTCGCCCGTCCCGTCGTCGCCGGTGTGGCCCGCATGGTGCCCGCTGTCGTTGATGACGTTCAGGCGGGTGGGCGAAAGCGCCGCCATCAGCCGCGATTCGATTTCGGTTTGCATTGGTCCTGACACAAAAACTCCGTCTACCCTGAGCTTGTCGAAGGGCTGTCCTTGTTCTTATCTATGGGTGAGCAGAAAGGACAGGGCTTCGACAGGCTCAGCCTAAACGGTTTATGGGATCAACAATGAGCAGCGAACAGTTCCGCCGTCACACTCGTTTTCATGGCCGCGTTGCGCGCGACGAACCCTGCGCCGAGCCCGCATGCGCCGAAGCCGGCGAGTTCCGCGCGCCGCTCGAACCCGGCAATTTTGACGGTCCCGGTGCGTGGCGCTGGCTGTGCCTCGATCATGTCCGTGAATTCAACGCGCGCTATAATTTCTTCAACGGGATGAGCACCGACGAAATCTATGAGCAGCAGCGCCCCTTCGCCGGATGGGAACGCGAAACCCGCGCGTTTAACACCATTGGTGCTGACCGCCCGCCGCACTGGGCGAATTTCAACGATCCGCTTGACGCAATCTCGGCGCGCTTCCGCGACACCGCGCCTAAGCAACGCGCGGACGGCCGCGACCTCTCCGGCGAAGACCGCCGCGCGCTCAAGGAACTTGGCCTCGACGTGGATGCAGACCGCAAAGCGCTCCGTACCCGCTATGCCGAACGGCTGCGGCGGTTTCATCCCGACCGGAACGGCGGGGATCGGACGCACGAAGCGGCACTCGGGCGGACGATAGCGGCTTATAATGTCTTGAGGAAATCAGCCGCGTTTGCATAGCGCAAACCGCATGTCGTCTTTGGCATCCCAACATTTGCGGGGACAAGCGTTGCGATGTGCCACTCGACGTTATAGGCGCAATTCAAACGCAGGATTAGCCGATGACCGACATTTCGAACATTCAACCCGACAGCCGCACCGCGACAGTGATGGACGCGCCCGACAAGAAGGTCAGCGTCCGCGACGTCTTCGGCGTCGACAGCGACATGA
>JAYUQI010000256.1:0-2723 GCA_043756805.1 Sphingomonas sp. | reverse complement strand
CCGCCTTGCTCTGGGGCGTAGTCATGGGATTTCTCTCGCTGCTGCCTGCGGTTGGCACGGGACTGATCTGGGTGCCTGTGGCAATCTACCTCTTTGCGACGGGTCAGAATTGGCAGGGCGCTGTGCTTACCGCTTGTGGCATTTTCGTGATTGGCATGGTCGATAATGTCTTGCGCCCGATCCTTGTCGGTAAAGATACGCGGATGCCCGACTATGTCGTGCTTATCTCGACGCTCGGCGGGATCAGCGTGATGGGGATCAACGGCTTCATTGTCGGGCCGGTGATTGCCGCGCTATTTATTGCGGCTTGGGACATCTTTCTCGCCGAGCGGACGACAGGGGCCGCATAAGCATCATTGAGCCAGCCGAAGGTCGTCGGCATAGGCCACAGCGGAGACCACGATAGCCATGCATCAATTCGACAAATCAAAACTGCCCAGCCGCCATGTGTCGGTCGGCCCCGAGCGCGCGCCGCATCGTTCCTATTACTACGCGATGGGGCTGACTGAGGAAGAAATCGCCCGGCCATTCGTTGGTGTGGTGTCAGCAGGCAATGACAGCGCGCCGTGTAATACGACGCTCGATGCGCAGGCCGACGTATGTCGTAAGGGCGTCGAAGCCGGCGGTGGCATGCCGCGACGGTTCAATACGATCACGGTCACTGACGGCATTGCGATGGGGCATCAGGGAATGAAATCCTCGCTTGTGTCGCGGGAGGTCATCGCCGACTCCGTCGAACTGAGTGTGCGCGGGCATTGCTATGACGCCCTGGTCGGCTTTGCGGGATGCGACAAGAGTCTGCCGGGCATGATGATGGCCATGTTGCGTCTTAACGTGCCGAGCATTTTTGTTTACGGTGGCTCGATTCTGCCGGGACGGTTTGAGGGTCGTGATGTGACCGTGGTCGACGTATTCGAAGCCGTCGGCCGCTACGCGTCGGGATCAGGCAATTGCCCAATCGAAGAACTCAATGCTTTGGAAAAAGTGGCCTGTCCCGGCCACGGCGCTTGCGGTGGACAGTTTACGGCAAATACGATGGCCTGTGTCGGTGAGGCGATGGGATTGTCGCTGCCTAACAGTAACATGGTACCTGCTCCTTACGCGTCACGCGAGCAAATCGCCCATGCCGCAGGCGTACAAGTGATGGCGCTTCTGGCGCGCAACATCAGACCACGTGATATATGTACACGTGAGGCGTTCATCAACGGAGCGCGGATCGTTGCGGCAACGGGTGGATCGACGAACGCGGCACTCCATCTTCCCGCAATGGCAAACGAGGCTGGTATTGAATTCGATTTGTACGATGTTGCCGAGGCGTTCAGGTCGACACCTTATCTCGCCGACCTGAAACCGGGCGGGAAATATGTCGCCAAGGATATGCACGACGCAGGTGGCGTTTACATGCTGATGAAGACGATGATCGGCGAAGGCCTGCTTTACGGTGATTGCATGACCGTAACGGGCAAGACGCTCGGCGAGAATATCGATCAAGTGACATGGAATCCTGACCAGAAAGTCATTTATGACGTCAAGACGCCGATCACACCTACGGGGGGCGTCGTTGGCCTGCGTGGTTCGCTCGCGCCTGATGGAGCCATCGTGAAAGTGGCGGGGCTGGCTAAGCTCCAGTTTGCAGGGCCTGCGCGTGTCTTCGATTGCGAAGAGGACTGCTTTGCGGCCGTTGAGGCCCGCGCGATCAGGGAGGGTGAAGTGATCGTCATCCGTTACGAGGGGCCAAAGGGCGGACCGGGGATGCGGGAAATGCTGTCGACCACAGCTGCACTCTACGGGCTTGGTATGGGCGAAAGTGTCGCGTTGCTGACTGACGGGCGCTTTTCCGGAGCAACGCGCGGCTTCTGCATTGGCCATGTCGGCCCCGAGGCAAGCGATGGCGGGCCCATTGCGCTCGTCGAGGATGGCGACATCATTGCCATTGATGCCGAGGCAGGCACGATTGACTTGAACGTGGATGAGGCCACGATGGCCGCGCGCAAGGCAGCTTGGAAACCGCGCGTAAACGATTATCAGGCGGGCGCGCTGTGGCGCTATGCCCAGAATGTCGGTCCCGCATGGCAGGGCGCCGTGACGCATCCCGGCGCGAAAGCCGAGCGGCATGTCTATGCGGATATTTAGCACTGCGCTTCTGCTCACCGTTACAGCGTGCAGTGCTGAGCCTGTGATTGAAAACAAGGTAGCGTCCGCCAAACCCGATGATCGCGTCGAATGCGCGATTGGCAAAGGATCGGATTTTGCGAACGACTGCGCCATCGAGCGCGGTGAAGGCATCAGTTTGGTCGTGCGCCATAACGACGGCGGGTTCCGGCGGCTTACGCTCACGGCAGACGGTAGTATCGACACTGCGGATGGAGCGGACGCCATCTCCGTCCAACCCTTGAGCGACGGGCGCACCGAAGTGAAGATTGGCGAAGATCGTTATCGCCTGCCGGCAACATTATGAGCGATGCCGACCTGATCGTCCGCATAGCCTCGCGCGGCGAAGGCGTAACTTTAGACGGCCGCCACGCAGCACTTGCCGCACCGGGGGACTGGCTTCGCGGCGACGGAATCGTAGACCCTGGCCCCGATCATGCCACGCCGCCGTGCCACCATTTTCCGACATGCGGCGGTTGCCAACTCCAGCATGTCAGCGATGCCGCTTACGCCACGTATATAACCGACCGGATCGTTCACGCGCTTCATGCGCAGGGGATCGATGCACCAGC
>JAYUQI010000255.1:0-7254 GCA_043756805.1 Sphingomonas sp. | reverse complement strand
CGACACCGGCGCAAAAACCGCGCGGGGCCGCGATGAGGAGGTCGAGAGCAGGACGTGTCATAAGCGCGCCTCTACGCGATTGCTTGCGCGTGCGAAAGCCGGTTCCTATGAGAGCGCATCAAACTTGTCGCGTTAGGATTCAGCGTTGAAAAAACTTCTTCCCTTGGTTGTGCTGGCGCTTCTCTCTGCTTGTGCGCGCGACGGCGAAATCGACCAGACCGGCGGCATTGCCATTACGCGCACGGCATGCCCTGCGGTCGCCATTCCGGCACAGACGGGTGACATAACGGTGTTTAACCCGGCATCGAGCCGCGATGCCCGAGCGATTGATGTGACAGCAAATATCACGAATTTGCGGATGGCCTGCGGCGATCAGAGCGAAGATGTCGTGGCCGAGGCGAGCTTTACGGTTGAAGCGCGACGCACAAACACAGCGGGCGCGCGGTCGGTCGAATTGCCTTACTTCGCAACAGTTGTTCGCGGCGGGTCCGTGGTTGTGTCAAAGCGGGTTGAGCGCGTCACGTTGACCTTCGCTGATGGCCAGTCGCGCGCAAGCGCCACCGCAAAGGGCGGGGCCGTCATCAATCGCGCCGCCGCGACGCTCCCTGCCGACGTCCGCGCCAAGCTGACGCGCAAGCGCCGCGCCGATGATGCCGATGCGTCGATTGACCCGCTGTCAGCGCCCGACGTGCGCGCTGCGGTTCAGCGCGCGAGCTTCGAGCTTTTGATCGGGTTCCAGCTAACGGCGGATCAGTTGCAGTACAACGCCACGCGCTGAGCGTGGTTGACACGAATCGCTGCGCCGCACAAACACAGTAGGCTTGCTGTCGGGTAACCGTCAGACGGCCGCGCGGGAGAGTGGGATGGGGTAACCCGAACCCACGCCGAAGGAGCAACCGCCCCGGAATCTCTCAGGCAACCGGACCGCGCGGACGACAAGGCAACTCTGGAAAGCGTAGCGGGACGTTCCCGTTGCCACCGAAGGGGTAAGCCCAGGATTTTATCCAGGGTCAAAGCTCTCAGGTTTCCGTGACAGAGGGGGCACCGATTGGTGCACCTTCACGCGGAGACAAAATTAGTGAGCGACACATACGAAAATTCTGAAGAAATCCTGGTCGTGCAGGCGCTACCGCTTGATGCGTGGCATCGCGAACATGGCGCGAGGATGGTGGCGTTCGCCGGTTATCACATGCCGATCCAGTATGAAGGCATCATCGCCGAACATATGTGGACGCGTGACAATGCGGGCCTGTTCGATGTCTCGCACATGGGGCAGCTTCAGCTGTCCGGCGATAATGTGGCAGCAGCGCTTGAGGCGATCGTGCCCGGCGACATCACGGGTCTTGTTGCAGGCAAGATGCGCTATTCCCTGCTGCTCGGCGAAGACGGCGGCATCTTCGATGATCTGATGGTCACCAATACGGGCCATCACCTGTATATGGTCGTCAACGGCGCAGTGAAATGGGACGACATTGCTCACCTCCGCGAGCACCTGCCCGACGAAATTACGCTTCATCATGACGAAGACAGTGCGCTGCTCGCGCTGCAGGGGCCGAAGGCGGCAGCGGCGCTGGCGCGAATCGGGATCGAGCCAGCGCAGCCGGGATGGCCTGTACCGACAGATTTGTTTTTCATGGAAGCGGGGCCGTTCCTGTGGAACGCTATCCCGCTCGGCATCAGTCGTTCGGGCTACACCGGCGAGGATGGTTTCGAAATTTCAGTGCCAAATCATGCGGTCGTCGCGCTGGCGGATGCCTTGTGCGCGCAGCCGGAGGTAAAACCAATCGGCCTCGGCGCACGCGATTCGTTGCGGCTTGAGGCTGGATTACCACTTTATGGCCATGACCTGTCGCCTGAAGTAGACCCCGTCGAAGGCCAGTTGACCTTTGCAATCCCGAAGCGGCGCCGCGAGAGTGGTGGGTTTCCAGGCGCCGCGCGGATCCAGAAACATCTTGGCGAAGGGCCACCGACCAAACGCGTTGGACTGTTGATCGAAGGTCGCAAGCCTGCGCGTGAAGGCGCCGATATCTATGTTGGCGATAACCTTGTCGGCAGAGTCACGTCGGGCGGATTTTCGCCCAGCCTACAGGTGCCGATCGGCATGGGCTATGTTGCCAGCGCACACGCTACGATTGGCACGCCGCTCGAAATCGATGTGCGTAGCAAGCGCCTGACCGCGACCGTTACCACGATGCCGTTTGTTCCACACCGCTATCACCGGAAGGGAAAAGCCTGATGCGCTACTATACCAAAGATCATGAATGGATTGATGTCGACGGCGGATCGGCCACCGTCGGCATTACCAGCTATGCGCAGGAACAGCTCGGCGACATCGTGTTCGTCGAAGTGCCCGCGAGCGGCGCGAAAGTCATCAAGGGTGGTGACGCTGCCGTTGTTGAATCGGTGAAAGCCGCATCGGACGTCTACGCGCCCGTGACTGGCACTGTGACCGAGGGCAATGCCGCGCTCGAGAGCGAACCGGCGCTCGTCAATAGCGCGCCGGAAGGAGACGGTTGGTTCTTCAAACTGACACTCGACGATGTGGGCGAGATTGACGGCCTCATGGACCGCGCTGCCTATGACGCATTTGTGGCAGGCCTGTGATGCGCTATCTCCCGCTGACAGACCATGATCGCTCGGCGATGCTGAATGTGATCGGTGCCGCCGACATTGATGCCCTGTTCACCGATGTTCCCGCGAGTGCCCGGCTCAGCGGGCCGATCCGCGACTTGCCGAACCATGCGACTGAATTGTCGGTGGAGCGGCACTTGTCGGCATTGGCGCGCAAGAACCGGCCAGCGGGCGAGGGGCCGTTTTTCCTCGGTTGTGGTGCCTACAAGCATCATGTTCCGGCAAGTGTCGATCATATCATCCAGCGCGGTGAGTTTTTGACTGCTTACACCCCCTATCAGCCCGAGATTGCGCAGGGCACGCTCCAGGTATTGTTTGAATTCCAGACGCAGGTTGCGCGGCTGTTCGGCTGCGATGTTGCTAATGCCAGCATGTACGACGGATCGACCGCGTGCTGGGAAGCCGTCACTATGGCGGGACGAATCACCAAGCGGAAAAAGGCCGTGCTCTCGTCAGGGCTCCACCCGCATTATGTCAGTGTTGCGCAGACGATGGCGCGGTTTACCGGTGATATGCTGGTTTACGAGACGCCGACGCTGACCGCAGACACCGATGTCGCAGCGCTGGTCGAGGCGATCGACGGCGAAACATCGTGCGTTGTTGTTCAATATCCCGATATATTGGGCCGTATCAGCGACTTGAGCGCACTTGCCGCCAAAGCGCATGAGCATGGTGCGCTGCTGATCGCAGTGGTGACGGAACCCGTGGCATTGGGCGCGATCAAGTCGCCCGGTGAAATGGGTGCCGATATTGTTGTGGGCGAAGGGCAGTCGCTTGGCGTCGGCCTGCAATTCGGTGGGCCTTATGTCGGGCTGTTTGCGTGCAAGGACAAATATGTCCGGCAGATGCCGGGCCGTCTGTGCGGTGAAACGGTTGACGCCGAGGGCAAGCGCGGATTCGTCCTGACGCTGTCAACGCGCGAGCAGCATATCCGTCGCGAGAAGGCGACGTCAAATATCTGCACCAATTCAGGGCTTTGTGCGCTGGCATTCAGTGTTCATATGACCCTGCTCGGCGAGCGCGGCCTGCGCGACCTGGCGACACTCAACCACAGCCTTGCCAGCCATGCGGCCGATCGGCTCGCCAAAGTGCCGGGAGTCGTGGTTATCAACGACGCTTTCTTCAACGAGTTCACGTTGAAGCTGTCAAAGGAAGCCCGCCCGATCGTGCGAACGCTGGCCGACAAGGGCGTGCTGGGCGGTGTTTCGCTCGGTCGCTTGTTTCCGGGTGTTGCAGCGCTTGAAAACGGGCTGGTCGTGGCCGTTACCGAGACAACCACAGTGGAAGATATCGAAGCGCTGGCCACGGCGTTGACGGAGGTATTGGCATGAGTGTGAATGCGAGCGGATGGCGCCCTGAAATGGGAAGCAGCGAGAGCAGTGCGGCGCAAACGACGACGGGCAACCGCGCGCTGATGCTCGAACAAGCGCTGATTTTCGAGATCGGGGACAGCGAAACAACGGGTGTCGATCTGGCTGAACCCGTTGCGGCGCCATCGCGGCTTGGAAATTTGTCGCGCAATCGCCCGATCGGGCTGGCTGGGCTGTCGGAACCCGAAACGGTGCGGCATTATACACGCCTCAGCCGCCAGAATTACGGGATCGACCTTGGCTTCTTCCCGCTGGGCAGCTGCACGATGAAGCATAACCCGCGCCTCAACGAAAAGATGGCGCGGCTGCCGGGCTTTGCCGACATTCATCCGCTTCAACCCATCGACACCGTGCAAGGTGCGCTCGAACTGATTGATCAGCTGGCACATTGGCTGAAGACGCTGACGGGGATGCCTGCCGTGGCAATGTCGCCCAAGGCGGGTGCGCATGGCGAACTCTGTGGTATCCTTGCAATCCGGGCAGCACTCGAAGCGCGCGGCGATGCGCGACAAGTGGTGCTCGTTCCCGAAAGTGCGCACGGCACCAATCCGGCGACAGCGGCGTTTGCCGGATACCGTGTCGAGGATATTCCCGCGCCAAGTGGCCGCATTGACACTGCAGCGTTGAAAGCCCGCCTTGGTCCCG
Source organism: Sphingomonas sp. (assembly GCA_043756805.1). Lineage (GTDB taxonomy): Bacteria > Pseudomonadota > Alphaproteobacteria > Sphingomonadales > Sphingomonadaceae > Sphingomonas_O. The sequence continues at coordinate 2,608 of JAYUQI010000255.1, read as the reverse complement.
ATGTTGCGGCGGTCATGATTACCAACCCCAACACGTGCGGGTTGTTTGAAAGTGATCTGAAGGACATTTCGGACGCGGTTCACGCGGCGGGCGCATTTGTTTACTGCGACGGTGCCAATTTCAACGCGATTTTTGGGCGCGTCCGCCCCGGCGATCTCGGCGTCGACGCGATGCACATCAATTTGCACAAGACGTTCTCGACGCCGCACGGCGGCGGTGGTCCGGGTTCGGGGCCGGTGGTGTTTTCCGAAGCGCTGGCACCCTTTGCGCCCTTGCCGGTTGTGCACCGGAATGATGATCATTTTATCCTTGTCGAGGAAGAAACAGCAGGCCAACATCATGCGTCATCATTTGGCCGCATGGTCGCGTTCCACGGCCAGATGGGCATGTTTACCCGCGCGCTGAGCTATATCCTCAGCCACGGTGCCGATGGCCTATATCAGGTGTCGGGTGATGCCGTGCTCAACGCCAACTATGTCTTGCGCAGTCTCGAGGATGTGCTCGACGCGCCTTTCGCTGGTGCTGGGCCGTGTATGCACGAAGCACTGTTCAGCGATGACGGCATGGCCGAGGGGTTCACGACGCTCGACATTGCCAAGGGGCTGATCGACGAAGGCTTTCACCCGATGACCGTCTATTTTCCCCTCGTCGTCCACGGCGCGATGCTGGTCGAGCCGACCGAAACTGAATCGAAAGCCGCGCTGGATCAGTTCATCACTGCGCTGCGCTCGGTGGCAGAACGGGCAAAGGCGGGCGATCCTTCGCTTAAATCCGCGCCGCATTTTGCGCCGCGTCGTCGCCTCGACGAGACGCTTGCGGCGCGAAAACCGGTGCTGGTCTGGAAAGAGCCCGACTTGTCGATTGCTGCCGAATAGTCAGTCGGCCGTTGCGACGAGCGTTGTCGTGCGCATCCGCTTGCGTTCGCGCCAGACGATGTAAAGCCCGCTCGCGACAATGATCGGCGCACCGATCCATGTCCACGCGGTCGGCACTTCGGCGAATAGCCAGATCCCGAACAGCGTCGACCAGATCAGGCTGGCATAATCGACCGGCGCAACGGTGGAGACAGGCGCATATTGCAGGGACAGCGTCAGTGCGACCTGGCCAAGCCCACCGACGATGCCCATCGCAGCGAGCAGTATCCACACGACCGGCGGATGGCTTTGGGCGAACCAGGGCATGACGACGGCCAGTGGAATGGCGGACATTGTGAAAAACCAGAACACAGTCGTAAGCGCAGGTTCGGTGCGGCCCAGCTGTCGCAGCAGGATTGTCACGAATGCGGTCAGAAGAGCCGATGTCAGCCCGGTTGTTGCGCCGACAACGGGAAGGTGCCCGGTTTGCGGCTGAACGACGATCAGGACGCCAATGAAGCCAAGCGCAACGGCGCTCCAGCGATGAACACCAACGGTTTCACGCAATATGATCGCCGACAGGATCGTCGCAAAGAGCGGCGTCGTGAACCACAGCGCTTGTGTCTCGGCGAGCGGCAGCAGGCTTATGGTGATGAAGTTCAGGATCATACCGGTGGTGCCCACGGCCGTGCGCGACGCGTGCAGCCACGGCCGCCGAGTCTTGAGCGACGCCAGACCGACACTCGGAATGACCAGCGCAAGCACCGGCAATATCGCGATTGCTTGTCGATAAAATACGATCTCGATGACATTGACGCCGTAGCTCTGCGCGACTTTGGCAATGGCGAACATGGTCGTCAGCAACAGCGTCGCCACGACGCGAATGCCGATAGCGGCCAAAGGGCGGTCGGGCTGACGGGCGCGAGGATGTTGCACGCCTTCCTCTTGCCGAGCGCGGACAGGTCCGTCAAAGCGTGCGTCCATGAAACATGCCCTTTCCGTCACCCGCGCGCAGGATTTTGCCGCCTGGTATCAAGATGTCATCAAAGAAGCCGACCTTGCCGAGGAATCGGGCGTACGCGGCTGCATGGTCATCCGGCCGTGGGGATATGGGATGTGGGAACGCATCCAGACGCTGATGGACAAGCAGATCAAGCTGGCGGGCGTCGAGAATTGCTATTTCCCACTATTCATTCCGTTATCATTCTTTGAGAAAGAGGCCGACCATGTGGATGGTTTTGCAAAAGAAATGGCAGTCGTCACGCACCACCGCCTGATTGCGGACGGCAAAGGTGGCCTGATCCCCGATCCGACAGCCAAGCTGGAAGAGCCGCTCGTCGTGCGACCCACTTCGGAAACCGTGATCGGAGCGGCGATGGCGCGGTGGATACAGTCGTGGCGCGACCTGCCGCTGATGGTCAACCAGTGGGCGAACGTCGTCCGCTGGGAAATGCGCACGCGTATGTTCCTGCGTACCAGCGAGTTCCTGTGGCAGGAGGGGCATACCGCACATGCCAACAAAGCGGATGCGATGGCGGAGACGTTGCGTGCTCTGGAAATGTATCGTGCCTTTGCGGTCGATGCCCTGTGCATCCCCGTGATCGCCGGCGAAAAGCCCGAACACGAGCGCTTTCCCGGCGCCGAAGCAACGTACAGCATCGAAGCGATGATGCAGGACGGCAAAGCGTTGCAGGCAGGGACATCGCATTATCTTGGTACGAGTTTCGCCGAAGCGGCGGGCATCCGTTATCAGG
>JAYUQI010000254.1:0-7289 GCA_043756805.1 Sphingomonas sp. | reverse complement strand
CGAGATCTTCGGCGCTTGGGGTGCGGCGCACTGTCGTCACCGCGACGTCGAAGGCTGCGAGCCGCGTCGCAATCAACCCGCCGATGGCACCTGCACCGAGGAGCAGCGCTTTCGATCCCGCCAGTTCGACCTTGCCGGGCGAATCCGGCAACCATTCGTGCCGGTCGCGCGCGCGGACGACATCGTCATAGCCCTTCGCCACCGTCAGCATCCCCATGACGACATATTCGGCAATCGTGATCGCATTGATCCCTGCGCCATTCGTGTAGGCGGTGCCGCGCTCGATCAGCAGGTCGAGCGGCATGCCGTCGATCCCCGCATAGATCGAATTGAGCCATTTCAGGTCGCCCGCGTTGGTAATCGCGGCGGCCATGTCCGCTTTGTCATACATATCGAACCAGCCGATTTCCGCGCCGGGGCCGAGGGTCAGGGCTTCGTCTTTGGTGGCGAACCAGCGGACGTCAAGCCAGTCGGGCAGACGCGCTTCGATCAGCGGGCGAATGAGCGCGGGAAGCGTGGCGATGGTCATATATCGAGTTTCCAGTCCCAGCCGAGCGGGTCGCCGTCCATGACTTCGACGCCCTGCGCGATGAGGTCGTCGCGGATGCGGTCCGACGTGGCGAAGTCCTTGGCAGCGCGCGCGGCTTTGCGTTCGGTCAGGCGGGATTCGATGGTGGCTTCGGTGAGGGTGGCGGCGGCGGGGCGTATGCGGAGGTCGGCGCGGGTTAGGGTGAGGAGGTTAAGGCCAAGTACCTGATCGAAGCTATTAATGAGCTCGAATATTCCGTAATTAAGCGCACTCTCCAGCTGTGGGATGGCTTCGGCGGTATTGAGGTCGGAGACAACTGCGTTTGCAAATCGACCGGCAACCTCGCGCTCCCAACCCTCAATCTCAACTTTGTTTTTTTGCTGAGCGACACTTCGCCACCACGGGGGCTCGTGGGCTTGTTCGCCGCTTGAATTGACTTCTAGAGCAGAAACGAGCGCCCGCGATTTTTTCCAGCGCTCGATCACGCTGAACATTCGCTTCAGCCTCACAAATGCCGCTGCCAGCCCCTCCCATGTGAACTCCATCTCAGAGCGGTAATGCGCTTGGAGGCACATAATGCGGTAGGCGAGGGGGTGGAAGCCTTTGTCGACCAAAGTCTGCAATCGTAAAAACTCACCCGAAGACTTCGACATCTTCCCGCGCCGGTCGATCAGGAAATTATTGTGCATCCAGATCCGCGCGCCGCTGTCCGCGCACCCCTCATGCGCCTGATTCTATGCGATTTCGCACGGGTGGTGGATTTCGCGGTGGTCGATCCCGCCGGTGTGGATGTCGAAGGGGAATCCGAGGATCGCGCCCGACATGACCGAGCATTCGAGATGCCAGCCCGGTGCGCCGCGGCCCCAGGGCGACTCCCATTCCATCTGCCGCGTTTCGCCCGGCGGTGTCGTGCGCCAGATCGCGAAATCGGTTGCGTGGCGCTTACCGGGAACGGGATCGATACGGCTTTGCCCTTCATCAGTGTTTGCGCGGGCCAACGCACCATAGCTGGGCACCGTCGAGGTATCGAAATACAAGCCGCCTTCGAGGACGTAGCAGTGCTTGTCGGCAATCGACTTGGCCCAGTCGATCATGGCTTCGACATAATCGGTCGCGCGCGGATGCTCGGTCGGGCGGATGTTGAGGCGGGCGAGATCGGCCTCGAAATCGGCCTGATAAAATTTGGCGATGTCCCACGCGGTTTTGCCCTGCGCTGCTGCCGCTTTTTCCATCTTGTCGTCGCCCGCGTCGGCATCGCTCGTCAAATGCCCGACATCGGTGATGTTGATGACATGCTTCAGGTCATAGCCCTTGAAACGCAGCGCACGGCCCAGCGTGTCGGCAAACACATAAGCGCGCATGTTGCCGATGTGCTGGTAGTTATAGACGGTAGGGCCGCAGGTATAAACGCGCGCTTCATTGCCGACGAGCGGCGCAAAGTCTTCGAGTTGGCGAGTCAGGCTATTGAACAGGCGTAGGGGAGTGTTGGTCATGGCGATGCCCCTACCGCGCCTTTTCGCCGTGGCAAAGCCACGTCGTCGGTCCTCGCCTAGCGAGGCCGGCCGCGCTTCGCGGAGTCTGTAAGCAAGCTGGCTTGCTTACAGCCCGCTCAGCGTTGGAGGCCCGACCGGGAATCGAACCCGGGTGCGAGGATTTGCAGTCCTCTACGTCACCACTCCGCCATCGGGCCGGAAAGGAGGAGTGCCCCTGCGCGGATGCGGCGTCCAAGTCAACAAAAGTCGACGATCATGGCGCTTGGCGGCGATGCTGCGGCGCGATAGAAGCAGAGCTGATGATTTACTGTGTTGCATACGCAATACAGCTGTGCGATAGCGGAGCGAATGAACGCGATGACCCCAGATCTGTTCGAAAACATGCGCAATGCGATGGTTGTCAGCCAGTTGCGGCCCGACGGCGTGACCGATCCGCGCGTGATCGACGCGATGGGTCGCGTGCCACGTGAAAATTATGTGCCCGCAGATCGCCGCTCGACGGCCTATGCCGATCGCCTGATTCCGCTGCCCGACGGGCGCGGCATTAATCCGCCGATGGTCACGGGCCGCTTGCTGAGCGAAGCGCGAGTTGTGGCGGGCGAGCATGTTCTGATCATCGGTTCGGCGACCGGCTATACCGCCGCTGTTGTTGCGATGCTGACTGATTCGGTGACGACTGCCGATGCGGGCGCGCTCATTGAAGGCATGTATGACGTGATCATGATCGATGGTGCAGTCGAGCATGTTCCCGAAACGCTGGTCGACCGTCTCGCTCTTAATGGCCGGTTGATCGCCGGCATCGCCGAATCGGGCGTGACGCGTCTGGCCATCGGACGGCGCGGCGGCAGCGGCTTTGGTTTAATGCCGTTTATGGACGCCGAAATGGTCATTCTGCCCGAATTCTCCCGTCTTCCCGCCTTCGTATTTTGAAAGTATCCCCGATGAGATTCGCCGTTCGGACGCTCCTGCTTGCAACTGCTCTGTCGGCAGCGATCCCTGCAAGCGCGGGAACGCTGCGCGACGCTTTGCAAAAGGCTTATGCGACCAATCCGACGCTGACGGGCGCACGGGCCCAGCAGCGTGCGAATGACGAAAACGCCCCAATCATTCGGTCGCGCAGCCTTCCCGTCGTGAGTGCAACCGGTCAATTCACCGAATTTGTCAAAAGCTCTTCATCGAGCAGCTTTTCCTCATCGCCTGCGCGTCAGATCACGGCAGGGGTCAATGCATCGGTCCCGATTTATGAGGGCGGTGCGGTCAAGAACGGGATTCGCGCCGCCGATGCCCGTATCGATGCGGGACGCGCAAACTTGCGTGATACAGAAGCGTCATTGTTCGCCCAGGTCGTTGGCGCTTATATGGACGTCATCCGTGACGAGGCGATTGTCGGTCTACAGCGTGCCAATCTCGGTGTGCTGACGGTCAATCTCGAAGCCACAAAAGACCGCTTTCAGGTTGGCGACTTGACGCGGACCGACGTGGCGCAATCGCAGGCGCGGCTTGCCCTCGCCAAAAGCCAGTATGAAACGGCGCAATCCAATCTGATCAACAGCCGTGAACAATATATCCGACTGGTCGGCGAGCCTGCCGATAATCTCGAGCCACCGCCGCCATTGCCGAATCTTCCGGCAAACCCGCAGATTGCCGTGACAACCGCTCTTGATAATAACCCGGGGTTGCTGGCGGCGGCGCGCCAACGCGAGGCCGCACGATTTGACATCGGCGTTGCGCGTGCCAGCCGCTTGCCACAGCTGTCGGCGGTCGCAGGCGGTACCTATTTCAACTCTCTCGATTCGATTGCCAGCGGCACCCCGGGCACATTCCAAAATAGCGGCACGGGGGTTACCGCCGGGCTGAGCGCCCGCATCCAGCTGTTTCAGGGTGGCCTGCCCAGTGCTCAGGTCCGTCAGGCGCAGGCCCGCGAATCGCAAGCGATCGAAGCGGTCACCGAAGTCGAGCGCGGTGTCGTTGCGCAAACGCGCGCGGCCTATGCGAGCTATCAGGCATCGAACGAAGTGATCGTTTCGTCGCAATCCGCCGTCGATGCGAACACGCTGTCGCTTGAGGGGGTCCGTGCCGAAAACAGTGTCGGCAACCGGACGATTCTCGACATCCTCAATGCCGAGCAGGAACTGCTGAATTCGCAGGTGCAACTGGTCTCTGCGCGGCGGAATAGCTATGTTTCGGGCTTTTCGCTGCTCGCGGCCATGGGTCAGGCGGAGGCACGCGATCTGGGGCTTGACGGGGGTGCGCTTTACGATCCCGTCGTTAACTATAATCGGGTCAAAAACAACATCTGGGACTGGAACGACGACCCCAAAGCCGCACCCGTCGCCACACGGACAGTTGACACACCAGCGCAAACACCGGCAATCATGGGTCCAAAGCTGCCATAGAGCGGGTTGCAAGGGCAGAAATTGGCGGGGGCTACAAGTGGGTGACGTGAGCAACGAACCATCGATGGAAGAAATATTGTCCTCGATTAAACGCATCATTGCCGAGGACAGCGAAGCCTCGCTGTCGCCGCCGCGCAGTCGCCGGGCGGCTGTAGTCCAGCCGGTCGCTGATCCGTTGCCCGAACCTTCGTCCGACGACGATGAGCCGGAGGTGCTTGAATTGACAGAAACTGTTGCGCCCGAAGCGGCTGCCGAGGAGATCGTCGTGCCGGTAATCGAAGCCAAGCCCACGCTTGTGTCCGACAAGACGGCTGAGGCAAGCCGCTCGTCGCTGGCCGCTTTGTCGGCGCTCGTCGTGAAGCCCGACGTGACGGGAAGCGATACGCTCGAGGGTATGGTGCGCGAAATGCTGAAACCGATGCTCGCCGAATGGCTCGAATCGCGTTTGCCCGATGTGGTCGAACGCATGGTCGCGCAGGAAATCCGGCGCATAACCGACCGGGGGTAAGGCGCGCGGTGCCTAGAATTTAGCGAAGCTAAATCAGGCTCAAGACCGCGCGACCGGACGGCGGCGCACCAAGCGCCGACCGACGAAGACATGGGCTTTGCCCATGTTGCTCCTTCCGCTAAGCGCCCATCATGACCGAACTTCCCAAAACATTCGACCCCGCCGAAATCGAAGCGCGCTGGTATGCGCATTGGGAGGAAACGAACGCGTTCCGGCCCGCGCGGTCCGATGCTGCGCCGTTCACGATTGTCATGCCGCCACCCAACGTCACGGGATCACTCCACATCGGCCATGCGCTTGATGTGACGTTGCAGGACATTCTCGTCCGCCACGCGCGGTTGCAGGGCAAGGATGCCCTGTGGGTCGCAGGGACCGACCATGCCGGCATCGCGACGCAGATGGTCGTCGAGCGGCAAATGACCGAACGTGGCGAGAAACGCAGCGACCTCACGCGCGAGCAGTTCGTCGAGAAAGTCTGGGATTGGAAAGCCGAAAGCGGCGGGACAATCACGCAGCAATTGCGGCGGCTCGGTGCAAGTTGCGATTGGGAAAATGAACGCTTCACGATGGATGAGGGCTTTTCAAAGGCCGTCATCAAAGTCTTCGTCGATCTGTATAACGAGGGACTGCTGTATCGCGACAAGCGGCTCGTCAACTGGGATCCGGGCCTGAAAACCGCGATTTCCGACCTCGAAGTCGAAACGCGCGAGGTGCAGGGCAAGTTCTGGCATTTCAAATATCCGCTCGCGGATGGCAGCGGGCATATTAGCGTGGCGACGACGCGCCCCGAGACGATGCTCGCCGATATGGCGGTTGCCGTGAACCCGTCGGACGAGCGCTATGCAGCGCTGGTCGGGAAGATGGTGCGCTTGCCAATCACGGGTCGGCTGATCCCGATAGTGGCGGACGACCATGCCGATCCCGAACTCGGATCGGGCGCGGTCAAGATTACGCCAGGGCATGATTTCAACGACTTCGAAGTCGGCAAGCGCGCGGGGTTCGCGCCTACCGATATGCTCAACATGCTGAATGCCGAGGCTTATGTCGTGCAGACGACGGACAAGCTGATTCCCGAGGAGTTGATCGGTCTCGACCGCTTCGTGGTGCGCAAGCGGGTCGTTGAAATGATCGAGGAAGCGGGCCTGCTCGAAAGGGTCGAGGATCGCACCATCCAAATTCCCTATGGCGACCGTTCCGGCGTCGTGATCGAGCCGTGGCTGACCGACCAATGGTATGTCGATGCGAAGACTTTGGCGGGTCCGGCGATTGAAGCGGTGCGTTCGGGCGCGATCAAGGTCGTGCCGCAGAGCTGGGAAAAGACGTGGTTTCAATGGCTTGAGAATATCCAGCCGTGGTGCGTTTCAAGGCAATTGTGGTGGGGGCATCAAATTCCTGTATGGTATGGGCCTGCACGCGAGGGCGAATGGCCCGACGAGCACTCGGTGAGGCCCATAGCATTTGTTGCTATTGATCAAGACGATCTCTTAAAACAGGCCCGCGCCTATTATCCGTCGGACGATCATGATTTCGCCATCTATGATGGGACAGACGATTACTTGTCAAAACCGCCTTCGTTAGAAGCCATTTCTAAAACCGAGCTTGTTCGCGACGACGACGTTCTCGACACATGGTTTTCATCGGCGCTGTGGCCGTTCGGGACACTGGGGTGTCCGGATGCTCAATCTGAAGCCCTCCCCCTCGAGGGGGAGGGTTGGGTGGGGGTGGACGACCATCAAAGCTCGAGTACGGCCCACCCCACCCCAACCCCTCCCCTCAAGGGGAGGGGCTTATTGAGCAAACATTACCCGAACGACGTCCTGATTTCGGGTTTCGACATCCTGTTCTTCTGGGATGCGCGCATGGCGATGCAGGGTTTGCACTTCATGAAAGAAGTGCCGTGGAAGACATTGTATCTGCACGGCCTTGTCCGTGCGCCGGATGGCTCGAAAATGTCGAAGTCAAAGGGCAATACCGTCGATCCGCTCGGCTTGATCGATCAATATGGCGCGGATGCGTTGCGGTTCACGCTGGCCGCGATGGAAAGTCAGGGTCGCGACATCAAGCTCGATGAAAAGCGCGTCGAAGGCTACCGCAACTTTGCCACGAAACTGTGGAATGCCGCGCGGTTTTTGCAAGGCAATGGCGTCGGTGCATCGACGTCGGTCGCGGCGCCGCTCGCAACGCTTGCAGTCAACAAATGGATCATCGGCGAAGTCGTCGAGACGCTGACGAAACTCGACCAAGCCATCACCGACCTGCGCTACGACGCGATGGCCGATGCGATTTATCATTTTGCATGGGGGACGTATTGCGACTGGTACATCGAGCTGGTGAAGGGGGATACGAGTTCAGAAACTAGGGAT
>JAYUQI010000253.1:0-2748 GCA_043756805.1 Sphingomonas sp. | reverse complement strand
GGCAAGCAAGCCGTTGCCGAAGCCTATCGCAACATCTGCGCGGTCGGTGCACGCCCGCTCGCCGTCACCAACTGCCTCAACTTCGCCAATCCGCAGCGGCCCGAAATCATGGGCCAGATTGTCGGCTGTCTCGAAGGAATGTCGGAAGCCTGCATCGCGCTCGATACGCCCATCGTCAGCGGCAATGTGAGTCTCTACAATGAAAGCAAGGCAACCGGCGGCGGTTCGGCCATCCTGCCGACCCCTGCGATTGGTGCCGTCGGGCTGCTCACGGACTGGTCAAAATCGGCGACCATCGCATTCAAAGCTCCCGGCGAAGACATTATTTTGCTTGGCCACACCATCGGGCACTTGGGCCAGTCGATCTGGCTGCGTGAATGCCACGACCGCGAGGAAGGTCCGCCGCCGCCTGTCGATCTCGCCGCCGAACGGCGTGCAGGTGAGCTGATCCAGTCACTGATCGCCGATGGCCTCGTCACGGCGGTCCACGATTGTTCGGACGGCGGCGCGGCGGTCACGCTCGCCGAAATGGCGCTGGCCGGAAACATTGGCGTGATCGTTCCTGTCGTTCCGCAAATCCCCAGTCCAGCCGCGATCCTGTTTGGCGAGGACCAGGGCCGCTACATCGTCACCACCCGCGACGCGGCCACTGTTCGCGCCCGCGCTGCCGCAGCCAACATCTTCTCAATCCCTCTCGGATCAACCGGCGGCGAGGCAGTAGGCTTCGACATGATCGACCGCGGCGGGATGAAAAGCATTCCCCTAATCGACCTGCGCGCCGCGCATGACGGGTTCTTTCCGGCATTGATGGACAACTGACGCGCATTGAAATGTGCATCAGTTGATGCTATTTAAGTCGCATGCGCACGACAGTAACACTTGATGATCGATTGCTCGAAGAAGCCAGCGCCGCAACGGGCGTTACGGAGCGTGCGCGTCTTTTGCATGATGGCTTGCGCGCATTGATCGATATTGAAAACGCCCGCGCGATCATTGCTTTGGGCGGGAGCGACCCGGATGCTTGGATCCCCGAACGGCGCAGACCGCCTCTCGCGTGATTGTTGTCGACTCGTCGATCTGGATTGATCATATTCATACTGGTGAAGCGTTGCTCTCGACGCTGCTAATCCGTCGGCAAGCGTTGATGCACCCACACGCGCTAGGCGAAATCGCACTTGGTAGTATTCGCGGACGCCAGGCTGTCTTGGCACGCTTCGAACGCCTGCCGGTTCCGAATGTGGCGAAAGACGGGTATGTCCGTTATATGATTGATGAACATCGCCTCGCCGCGACTGGCATCGGATACACCGACGCTCACCTCCTCGCCTCTGCACTGATAACACCGGACGGACGACTTTGGACGCGCGACAAGCGCCTCCACGCCCAGGCGGAACGTCTCGGTGTCGCCTACTACTATTATGACTGAAGGCTGTTCCCACACCCGCTCGACCACCAGACTGACATGAACATCAGGTCGAGCCTGAAACTGATGATCCGCAAGTCGGCGCGTTGAACACCGAGCGCATCCACACGCTCGACGCTGTTCGCGGGATGGCCGTGATGGGCATTCTCCTCATGAACATCGTGGCACTCGGGATGCCAAGCTATGCCTATATCAATCCGACCTATTACGGGTTGAACGGCTCTGCCGACTGGGCGGTGTGGACGATCAACTACATCATCTCTGACGGAAAATTCCGCGCGTTGTTCACAATGCTGTTCGGCGCGTCGATGGTCGTGATTGCCGAACGGGCAGACGCCAGTCCTGATGGCCCGGGTCCCGCGATGACGCATTATACCCGCATGTTCTGGCTGTTCGTCATCGGCATGATCCATGCCTGGTGCTTCTGGTACGGCGATATTCTCGTCCAATATGCAATTGGCGGAACGCTTGGTTTTCTGTTCTGGCGCTGGCAGCCACGGGCGCTCTGGCTATTCTTCGCGGCGATGATGGCGCTGCAGGCGGCAAGCAGCTTCGGTCATTATGCTGATCTGGCGCCGACCCGCGCCGCTGCGCTTTCGTCTGATGCGACGCCAAAGGCCATTGCCGCGTGGGACCAGCGTAAAGCCGAAGAACAGCCGGGCAAAGCAGACGCGACCGAGGAACTGGCGGGCTATCGGGGCGATGTGAAAACAGCGTTCGAAACCCGCGCAAAAACGACCTATTTTTTCCAGACCTTTCTGACACCCGTCACCATGCCCGAGGTTTTCGCGTTTATGGCGCTCGGCATATTGCTTTTCCGAAACCGTTTCCTGACCGGCGGATGGACGACGCGACCCTACATTCTCGTCGTCGGCCTCGGCTATCTAGTCGCGGTTCCGCTGACGGCGGTTCTCGCTGGCATATTGCGAACGGCAAACTTCGATCCGGCGATCCAGGCGCTCTGCGACATGGGCAGTCTGATCCTGCGCCCGTTGATTGCCATGGCGCACGCGGCGATCATTATCCTGATCGTTCGTTCGGGCAAGGGGACCGGACTGTCCGCACGGCTTGAGGCGATTGGCCGCATGGCACTGTCCAACTATCTCGGCACGACGCTCGTCGCGACGACTTTTTTCTATGGCTATGGTTTTGGCTGGTTCGGCTATCTGGGGCGCGCTGAACTATATATTGTCGTCGCCGCTATCTGGGTAGTCATGCTGCTCTGGTCCAAACCCTGGCTTGCACGCTTTCATTACGGCCCCGTCGAATGGTTGTGGCGCAACCTTGCGCGCTGGGAAATCCAGCGGATGCGACGACGATAGCGC
>JAYUQI010000252.1:0-2748 GCA_043756805.1 Sphingomonas sp. | reverse complement strand
TCGAGAATAGACAACAAGGCTCAGATCATTGATTCGATTGCAACAACGCCCTTTGCTTGGACTGCTTGTGAACCTCTTTGGCACGACTGCCACGGTTATTCAGCTCGATGGGCATCAACTTCGGATCACTAAGCGTGGCCAGACCACTTCGATGTCGTTGCAGGCACTGTCTGCGCCACCGGTCGTTAGCAAGGGCGCGCTCGGAACGATGCTGACCCTTTCGTCGGGCGAGAACGACGACATAATTTTGAAAGGTGCGTCCAACTTTGATGCCAAGACGTTTTCTGACGGCGTCAAGGATGCTTGGATCTGCTTCAATCTCGCCGCCTTTGAAAAGGAAGCCGGGCGCTTTGAGCGAATTCATGCAGCCGTTGCAGCCTTGACACGGCCAAACCGATATCCTGCCGCCTGCAGCATGGCGCCACTGTTAACCGACGCCAGAAGCCTCGACGCAACGCTTCTGTCGAAGCTGCAGCCCCAGGCTATCGGTCCCGATAAAACCCAAAGTGTTGCGCAGGTCAGGAAGTTTGTCGCGGAACCGGCTGCTGCAAGGGCGGCCGCCATCTCGACCTATGTTGCCGCCGAACTGATCCGCTGGAAGGAATTCTTCGATACCATCGAAAGCAAACCGCTGACGACCGAACAGCGACTTTCTGTCGTGGTAGATGAAGATGCGACCCTCGTGCTTGCCGGTGCCGGATCGGGCAAGACCAGCGTGATCACCGCCAAGGCAGCTTACCTGGTCAAAGCGGGGATCCGAAAGCCCGACGAAATCCTGCTGCTGGCATTTGCAAAGAATGCGGCTGCGGAAATGTCGGAACGAGTCGAGGCGCGATCAGGTGAGCCCATCGTGGCGCGCACATTTCACGCGCTTGCCTATGACATCATCGGCGCCGTGGAAGGGTCAAAGCCAGCACTTGCCGACCATGCCACCGATGATGCGGCCTTCACCGCCTTGATGAAGCAGATCCTGAAAGACCTCGTTCACACGCTGTCCGCTGTGTCCCGTGCGATCATAGAGTGGTTCGCGCATTTTCTGGTTGAGCCCTAGACGGAGTGGGACTTCAAGACCAAGCACGAATTCTACACCCACATGGAGCAGCAGGATCTGCGCACCCTGCAAGGCGAAAAGGTCAAAAGTTACGAAGAGCTGCAGATCGCCAACTGGCTTTATGAAAACGGGGTCGAGTACGAATATGAACCCGTCTATGAGCCGAAGTTGCCCGAGACGGGGCGGCGCGACTATCAACCGGATTTCCGCGGAGGGCCCAGACCTCGTCAAGGAAGGCGAAGCGCTGCGCGCGGTCCGGGGTGTAACCGAGGATCATGAGGTCGATCTCGTGAGACGCGAGATCGTCCTGTACTGCGGCGAGTCGCCCCAGACGGATATCGATGCGATGCCCGGCCACCCGGCCGAGGGCTCGGATCAGATCGACGTTGAAACCCCGCGGCTGTTGTCGTTCGTCGAGGTACTGGTATGGCCGAGCTGCGTCACTCCCGCCGTATGTAAATGCCTTCTCTGGAGGCGGGGTCAAAGTGACGCTGCCGGGCGTCGTGGGTCTCGGCTGAGCGCACGCCAGCCTCGCTGAGTGTCCCATGCCCAAAACCGCGATCAGGGTTAAAAGTGTGGCCGCGGTCGGGGAGGATCGAAAGCGGCGCGCCAACAGGCCGTGCAATATGGGAATACCTTCGCCCTCTCCTGCTTACTCCAGCGCCCGAAACCATACTACACCGACAGCAGGGCCCTGAGGTTCAGGATCAGAGGCTGGCGCTGCTAGAACTGACTCCAGAGGTACTGGTTTGTGACCTCGTGGTGAAACTGGATCTCCGCGTGCTTGATCATCGCGCCCAGCGCCTTCGGACAGCGCTCAGCCGAGGCGAGTTTCAACTCCGCGTACTTGCTGACCACGTCTTCGCCCATGAGCTTCAGGGTGTAGTCGCTGCCTTTGAACAGACGGATCGCGTCGTAGATGTTGTCGGGGAGGAAGCGCGTGCGCTCCTTGCGATCGTCGTCCTTCTCCGAGACCGGTCCTTCCAGGCCGGTGCGGAGCATCGCGTAGATCGCCATGTACGGGTTCGAGTCGGGCGCCACCGAACGCACTTCGACGCGCTTCGATCGTTCGTTTCCAAGCGGGATCCGGATCATCGCCCCGCGGTTGTTGGCCGAGGCTTTGATCTGGTTCGGCGCCTCGTAGTGCGGGTCGAGGCGGCGATACGCGTTCACCGACGAGTTGAGCATCAGGCAGATGTCGTTGGCACTTGTGAGGATGCGGTCGACGAAATCCCAGCCCGCCTTCGAAAGCATGTCCGGCCCCTTCGCGTCATAGAAGAGATTTTTGCCCTTCCGGTTCAAGGAGAGATTCGTGTGCATGCCGTTCCCGTTGACCCCGGTGACCGGCTTCGGCAGGAACGAGGCGGTCATGTCGAAGTTCTGCGCTACCTGGCGACAAAGCAGTTTGTAGAGCTGCACCTGATCGGAGGCGATGACGGCCTCGGTATACGAATAGTTCATCTCGAACTGCGAGGGCGCCACCTCGGGGTGGTCCTTCTCGTTCTGGAAGCCCATCGCGCGCTGCACTTCGGCGGCGTGGTCGATGAAGCGCCTTAAGGCGTCGCCCGGGAGCGAGTGGTAATAGCCGCCCGTTGAGATGAAGTCGAAATGGCCGGTCTCGTGGAAATGGCGTTCGGCGTCGCGGCCCTTGAAGAGGAATCCCTCGATCTCGTTCGCGGCGTGGCATACCGTGCCGT
>JAYUQI010000251.1:0-7315 GCA_043756805.1 Sphingomonas sp. | reverse complement strand
GTTCTACGTCCGTGGCATCGGGCTCATGATTGCCTCGGGCCTGTGGCTTCGTCCGAGCTTTAACTTTCGCGGCAGCGGGTCGACGATGGCTTTCGGCGGCGCGCTGCTCGTCTCGCAGATGCTGTGGGTCGTTCAAAGCCAGGCCGACATCGCGATCGCGGGCAGCATGTTCGATCCCCACCATCTTGGCCTGTATTCGGAAGCGCTGTTCCTCACCCAGATTTTTACAGCGAAGTTTATCCCGCCACTCAACGAAGTCGCTTTCCCCAGCTATGTTGAACTGAAGAACAGCGGCACTGTCGTCGCGAGCGCCTTTGTGAGCACCGTGCGCCTGACAATGTTTGTGGCGGCGCCACTCTATATCGGCATGGCCGTGACCGCAGCGCCCTTCATCGAAACCGTGTTTGGCCCGAAATGGCTTGAAATGATCCCCTTTGTGCAGTTGCTGGCGCTCGCCATGCCGTTCTTTGCGCTCCAGATTATCTTTTCACCGGCGACCAATGCGATGGGCAAGCCGGGCATTTATGTAATGTCGAGCGCGGCAGGGGCAGTGATCATGCCGACGGCGTTTCTGATCGGCATCCAATATGGAGCGCTCGGCCTTGGCTACGCGTGGCTGGTAGGCGCGCCGCTGCTGTTGCTGATTACAGCCGTCGTCTCGCTGCCGACAATCGGCGCGCGCGCACGCGACATCGTCAGGGCGGTTTTGCCGAGCGCACTTGCCGCCGCAATCATGGCCGGTGCCGTTTTGCTGACCGCCCCCCTGCTCATCGGTTTGCCCGCGCCAGCGCGCCTTGCGATTCTCGTTGCTGTCGGCGCGGCAGTCTATCTTGGCATCTCGTGGCGGTTCCAGCGACATACGATCGAAGACCTGATCGGCGTCTGGCGCAAGAAGAAGCCTGCCTGATATGGCGCGCGCGCTCGTCGCCATCTTCGCGCATAATGAAGAACGGCGGATTGCGGGCTGTATCAACAGTCTGCCCTTGCAGTCAGACGCATTCGAATTTCATCTTTTGATCAACGGCACGACGGACCGGACAGCCGATATTGCCCGCGCGCAGACTGTGGGCTCACCCAGCTTCCACATCCACAACCTGCCCTTCGGCGGCAAAGCGCGCACCTGGAATTATTTCGTCGATACGCTGTTCGATCCGGCGGCCACCGCGTGCCTGTTCGTCGACGGCGATGCAGGCGTCATGCCCGGCGCGCTGGAAGCGATGGTCGCGACGCTCGCTGCCAAACCACAGGCCAATGGCGTCAATGCGATGCCCGTCACGGGGCGCAAGCAGGGGATCTACCGGGCAGCGATACTTGCCGATCACGGCCTGTTCGGCGCGCTCTATGGGCTGAGCAGTGCTTTTGTCGAGCGGCTGAAGGCAAGCAAGATTCGCCTCCCCCATGACCTGATCGGCGATGATGGCCTGATCGGCGCGCTTGCCAAAACCGACCTTGGCGGCGAATCGAATTGGGACAAGACCCGCATCGCCAATTGCGAGACTGCGCAGTTCCGGTTCGAGGAAGCCGACTGGCGCGTACCGACGACTTGGCGCCTGCAGTTTCGCCGCATGATCAACTATAGCGTCCGGCGATACCAGAACATGATTGTTTCCAGCATCATGCGCGGGCCCGGCCCGACCGCGCTGCCCGAAACGATGCGCGAAACCTATGCCGCGCACTGGCACCGTTTCGACATTCGCGCCGCCCACGCGCCGTTCGACTGGCTGGCGAAACGGCGGATGCGAAAGTTACCGCAGTCCTGAGCTTGTCGAAGGACGGTTCACGCGAACCGTCCTTCGACAGGCTCAGGGCTGCGGATTTCCCAGTGTCGTTCAAATCGCGTATTTATTCATGCTTTTGCGCTATGGACCGCCGCGATGTTCGAAACTGCCATCCATTCCCCTGCCGCCAAACCGGTGCGGCCCGGCAAGCTGATCGTTGCCGAATTCAACGAGTTATGCCCGTGGCTGATCGACCAGTGGATGGCCGAAGGGCTTTTGCCGAACTTCAAGCGGATGCACGGGCAAAGTGCGGTTTTCGAGACGTTTGCCGACGTGACCGATCCGGCCAATCTCGAGCCGTGGATCCAGTGGTATTCGCTTCACACCGGACTGTCGTTCGACCAGCACAAGGTCTTTCACCTGACCGAAGGCGCACAGGCAACGCACGACGACCTGTGGCGAATCGCGCATACTGCAGGGCGCAAGGTCATCAACTTTGCCGGCATGAACGCCCGGCCGTTCGACTTTGCCGACAGCGTCTATGTTGCCGACCCCTGGTGCGAGGATAGCAATGCGTCGCCGCCCGCACTCAATATCTACAACCGCTTTGTCGGCGCGAATGTGCGCGAATATTCGAACCCCGATGCGCGGCTGACCGCTGGCGACTATGCCAGGTTCCTCGGTTTCATGGCGATGCACGGCCTTCGACCCCGCACGGTCGGCTCACTTGCCATCCAGTTGATCGAAGAACGCGCCAAGGACCGCCGCCTGTCATGGAAGCGCGCCACGCTGCTTGACCGGATGCAGATGGATGTCTTCCAGCATTACTACCGCAAGGTGCGCCCCGACTACGCGACGTTTTTCATCAATTCGACCGCGCATCTCCAGCATAGCTACTGGCGGCAGTTTCAGCCCGAAGCCTTCACAGTGCAGCCCGATGCCGACTCGACGGCGCTTTATGGCGCGGCCGTGAAGACCGGCTATATTGCGATGGACCGGCTGCTCGGCGAGTTCATCGATCTCGCCGATGCCAACGGCGCGATGCTCGTTTTTGCGACGGCGCTCAGCCAGCAACCCTATCTGGCGGCGGAGGAGTCGGGCGGCAAACATTTCTATCGCCTGCGCAATGTCGAGGCCTTTTTCTGCCGCTTCGCCCTGCCCCACCGCGATATCGACCCGACGATGACGCATCAGTATTTTGTGCGCTTCGATGCAGATGCTGATCGTGTAGAGACGCACCAAGCGCTGGCTGCGTTCAAACTTGCCGATGGCAGCGCGCTGTTCGGATTTAATGACCGGACAGCAGACGGCCTTTATTTCTCCTGTGACATTTACAGGGAAATTGACGGCGCAGCGACGATCATCACGCCCGACGGCCGGACTCTCATGTTCAGCGACATTGCCTATAAAATCGACGCAACAAAATCAGGCCGTCACCACCCGGCCGGTGCCCTGTGGTTCCGCACCGGCACACATGCAAAGCACGAAACGCCGGTCTCGATCCTCGATATATTCCCGACGACGCTCGACTTGCTTGGCATCGAAAATCCGACCGATGACCGCACCGGCACGTCGCTGATTGATCAGCTGGCGATATAATCGCGCATCGCGGCGGCCTCGGCTTCCACGCGGTCGATCCGGTATTTGACCAGATCGCCAATCGAGATAAATCCAACCACAACGTCGCCGCGCACCACCGGCAAATGCCGTATCCGCCGCTTTGTCATCAGCGAGAGCCCCGCCATGACGGCTGTATCGGGATCAACGGTCATCGCCGGGGCGGTCATCACATCGCCAATCCGCGCATCGAGCGCCGCCGCACCCACTTTCGCGATCGAATAAACAACGTCCCGCTCGGAAAAAATGCCGACGACGTGGCCATCGTCGATGACGGGCACCGCGCCGATCCGTTTTTCGGCAAGCATCGCCACGGCATCAGCCACACGGTCGTTGCTGCTGATGGAAACGACGTCGCTTCCTTTTGATGCAAGAATGGCCCCGATCGTCATGATCACTCTCCTGCGCTGGCGACTCCGTGTCGCGATGGGTTGATCGTCTCATGTTCAAGGGCCAAAGGGAAGCGATGACAAATCCCGGACTCGATGACCCCGACTATGCACGGTTTGCGTGGGGACGTTTTCGCAAGTTGATGATCTGGATGGTTCTCGCCTCGACCGTGACCGCTGTCGGCGGGCTTTTGCTGTTGCGCTCGATGATCGGTCCGATCCCGTTGCATATGGCGATCGCCACCGGCGTCGGGACGTTCGTTTCGGTGATGCTCGCGGCAGCGCTGATGAGCCTTGTTTTCCTGAGCAACGGCACTGGCCATGATGAGAGCATTCATGATCCCTTCGAGGATTTGAATCCGTGAATACCGACGAACCGATCCTGCGCGTCGTCCCGCAACCGGCAGACATCAACGCGAACGGCCATATCTTCGGCGGCTGGGTGCTCAGCCAGATGGACATCGCCGGCGGCATCGTCGCGGGGCGCATTGCCGAGGGGCGCTGCGCCACCGTTGCCATCGAACAGATGAGTTTCCTGGCCCCGATCCTGCTGCGTGATCTGGTATCAATCTATGCCAGCATCGAACGACGCGGCCGAACGTCCATCGCCATCCGCCTCGACGTCGTCGCGAGCCGCAATCGTGGCGCCGACGACGTAAAAGTGACGAGCGGCGTCTTTACGTTCGTCGCGCTCGATGATGATTTCAAACCGAGGCCGCTGCCGCCGACTTGATGTCGGTTTTCGCGAAATCCTCGCCCTTGTATAGCAAGGGCGCATTGAGGGACTTGGCAAGCGCATAGCTCATGCAATCACCGAAATTGAGCTTGGCGGGATGCTGGCCTTTGCCAAAAAGCAAGAATGCTTGAAACGCAGCGTCGGACAAAGCAGGCGTCCATTCCACCACATCAATCAACTGCGTGTGGAGGAGGGCCCGCGCGTGTGAAACACCATTTGAACCCAAACGGCCATGCGCAACGATAAGCAATTCGAGTTTTGTTGGTGCGGCAATGACGGGCGCAGACGCTACCAACTTTTCGGCAAACAGTGCAGCTTCATCCTCGTCCAAAAGGATCGCCATAAGAGCCGACGTATCGATGACGATCAATGCGGCAGTCCATTCTCATCATACATCCAGGCATCTATTTCTTCGTCACTCATCAAAACTGGCAGTTTCGCGACTTCAGCCTGAATTTCTTTAATCGCGGCAAGTTTGCGCTCGATTTCGGCTTGGCGCAGTTCGTTGTCATTGGTGAGCGATTCGGCCAGCGCGCTCCGGATTGCACTCGTCAGCGAAATGCCGCGGTGCGCCGCCAGCTTGCGGGCAAGCGCTTCGGTTTCTGGGTCTTTGATGCTCAATCCCATCGGACGGCCCTTCTATACTTTCCATTCTACAGTATAGAAAATCCCAAAAAAATCAAGCCGCCTGCCCATGCAGCGCATCCATGCTGAGCACGGTTCCAGCTTCGATCTCGGCCGCTTTCGCCTCGACCAGCGTCACGATGTGATCGAGAATGTCGCCATCCTCGACATGATGGTCGGTCACGCCGCGCAGATAAACCATATGCTTGCCGTTGCCGCCGCCGGTAAGTCCGATGTCGGTTTCGCGCGCTTCGCCGGGGCCGTTGACGACGCAACCAAGAACGGAGAGCGACATCGGCGTGCGGATATGCTGGAGCCGTTCTTCGAGTTTTTGCACCGTGCGGATAACATCGAATCCCTGCCGCGCGCATGATGGGCAGCTGACCACGCGGACGCCGCGGTTACGAATGCCGAGCGATTTCAGAATCTCGAAGCCGACACGGACTTCTTCTTCGGGTTCCGCGCTTAGCGACACGCGGATGGTATCACCAATGCCATACCAGAGCAGCGAACCGATCCCGATGGCCGACTTGACGGTCCCGCCGACAAAGCCGCCCGCTTCGGTGATCCCGAGATGCAACGGACAGTCGACGACTTCGGCAAGCTGTTGATACGCCGCAACAGCGAGGAAAAAGTCGGACGCTTTGACCGCGACTTTGAACTCGTGGAAATCATGGTCCTGCAACAGCTTGATATGATCGAGCGCTGATTCAACCAAGGCTTCGGGACAAGGCTCGCCATATTTTTCGAGCAGGTCTTTTTCCAAAGACCCCGCATTCACGCCAATCCGGATCGCGCAACCGTTGGCTTTCGCCGCGCGCACCACTTCGGCAACGCGCTCGCTTGACCCAATATTGCCCGGATTGATGCGCAGGCACGCCGCCCCTGCATCCGCCGCTTCTAGCGCGCGCTTATAATGGAAATGAATGTCGGCCACGATCGGCACAGTGGCGGCGCGAACGATCTGGCCCAGCGCTGCGGTCGATTCCACATCGGGACAAGAGACACGGATGATGTCGACGCCCGCGTCTTCGCACCGGCGGATCTGGTCGATGGTTGCCTTCGCATCCGACGTCAGCGTGTTGGTCATCGTCTGGACGGTCACCGGCGCGTCGCCGCCAACGGGAACATTGCCGACCATGATCTGGCGGGACTGACGGCGCGTAATATCGCGCCAGGGGCGTAGGGAGGACATGGTGGCGCTATAGCCGCCTTGCCCGGTTGCGCAAAGGGGGTCGCGGTCGCTATCGCAAACCATATCGAGGTGGAGCGCAGGCATGGACGCAAGATTTATAGGCGTTGACTGGGGCACGAGCAACGCGCGCTTCATGCTCGTCGATGCCGCCGGGCAATGCCTTGACGAACGCACCGCGCCGGGGATCAAGCGGCTTGACGGGCCGGCCGCAATCGAAGCGGCTGCTTTTGACGCCATCGCTGGTTGGCCCGACGTTCCCGTCATCATGGCGGGGACTGTCGGCGCAAACATCGGGTGGCACAACGTTCCCTATATCCGGACGCCTGCCGCCGCCGTAATCATGGCAGCGCATGCGTTACACTTTTCGGCACGCGGGCGGCAATTTGCGATCCTGCCGGGCGTCGACACGATTCGCCCCGATGGCCAGCCCGACATCATGCGCGGCGAGGAAACCCAGATTTTCGGCGCGCTCGCCGGCCATAGCGGGCTCGTCTGCCTGCCGGGCACGCATTGCAAATGGGTGCAGGTCGAAGGCGGCACCATAACCGGCTATCACTCCGCGATGACCGGCGAACTGCTCGAACTCATCGGCCTGCACAGCATCATGCTGTCGCCCAGACGCGCACCGGCCGCGAAACCCGGTCCGGTTTTTGATGCGGCAGTCACCGCCATTTGCGCCAGTGCAGCGGGGATCGACGCGCTGCTGTTCACGACGCGGACGCGGCAAGTGACCGGCGTCATGGCCGCTGACGATGCCGACGATCACCTCGCCGGCCTGTGCATCGGCGGTGACGTGAAATCAGCGCTGGCGCTTAACCCGGAGGCGCGCTCGGTCACGCTCATTGGGTCGGCGGCGCTCACCGGCCTCTATGCCCGTGCTCTTACGACCTTTGGCGTGCCATCGCGCCAGATTGACGGTTGCAACGCCGTGCTGGCCGGATTGACGCACGCCTATCGGGAGATTTTCGAATGACACCGCTCCATGTTCTCGACGTCAAGAATATCCTCGGCGAGGGCGTTTTGTGGGATGCTCGCC
>JAYUQI010000250.1:0-21121 GCA_043756805.1 Sphingomonas sp. | reverse complement strand
TCGATGTCTTGGTCGCGCCATTATCCGACACACGCGGCGCACCAGCGGGAACGCAGCCTGCCAATATCAGCGCGCTGAACATGATGAAACGCCCCCCGGCCGCCATGTCAGCCGATCACGGCGCGAAGGCGCGACTCAATGTCGCCATCGAGTCATAATGGGTGAGATCGAGGTGCAGTGGCGTCACAGTGACGAAACCCTGATCGATCGCTTCGAGGTCAGTGTCATGCCCCGGCACATGCGCGACATGGCCAAGGCCGAACCAGTAATAGGGATAGCCGCGCGGATCGGTGCCCTTAACGATTTTGGCGCGGCCATAGTCGTGAAATCCCTGCTCCACGACCTTGACGCCCTTGACCGCATCGGGCGCAAGTGCGGGGAAGTTGACGTTGATCAACGTGCGCGGCGGCATGTCCGCGTCGATCAGCGGGCGCAGCACCTTTTCGCCCCACGCTTCGGCGGCCGCGAAGGGCACAGTGTCACCCATGCCTTCGCGGGCATAGACCTGGCTGAGCGCAATCGAGCGGTATCCGGCGAGCGTGCCTTCCATCGCGGCCGAGACCGTTCCCGAATAGGTGACGTCTTCGGCGAGGTTTGCACCGCGATTGACGCCCGACAGGATCAGATCGGGCTTGAGATCGCCCATGACGACGCCAAGCGCCATCATGACTGCGTCGGTCGGGGTGCCACTGACCGAAAAGCGCCGGTCATCATGGCGGCGGACGCGGACGGGGCGCGAGAGCGTAAGCGAATGCCCCGCACCCGATTGCTCTTCGGCTGGCGCGACGATCCAGATGTCGTCGCTAAGCGTGCGGGCAATTTTTTCGAGCGACTTGAGGCCGGGGGCGTAAATGCCGTCGTCGTTGGTCAGAAGTATCCGCATCATGGTTCCAGCTTCGTCAGGCCGCCCATATAGGGCAACAGCGCATCGGGCACGATGACACTGCCGTCTTCCTGTTGATAATTCTCAAGGACGGCAACCAGCGCGCGACCGACGGCGACACCCGAGCCGTTGAGCGTGTGGACGAAGGTCGTGCCCTTTTCGCCGGGGACACGATAGCGCGCATTCATCCGCCGCGCCTGAAAATCGCCGCAGTTCGAACAGGACGAGATTTCGCGATATGCGGCTTGGCCGGGAAGCCAGACTTCGAGGTCATAGGTTTTCTTCGCCGTAAAACCCATGTCGCCGGCGCAGAGCAGCATCCGGCGATAGGGGAGTTGCAGCCGGTTAAGAATCGTCTCCGCCGCTTGCGTCATGCGTTCATGCTCAGCTTCGGACGCATCGGGTGTCGTGATCGAGACAAGTTCGACTTTGTCAAACTGATGCTGGCGGATGAGGCCACGCGTGTCCTTGCCTGCAGCGCCCGCTTCAGAGCGGAAGCAGGGCGTCAGGGCAACGAAACGCAGCGGTAATTCGCCTTCGCTCAGGATTTTTTCGCGGACGAGATTGGTGAGCGACACTTCAGCCGTCGGGATCAGCCAGCGGCCATCGGTGGTCTTGAACAGATCGTCGGCAAATTTGGGCAGCTGCCCTGTGCCGATCAGGGCGTCGTCGCGCACGAGCAATGGCGGCGCGACTTCCTCATAACCGAATTCGGTCGTGTGAAGGTCGAGCATGAATTGGCCCAGCGCGCGTGACAGGCGCGCCACACCGCCGCGCAGATAGGCGAATCGCGCGCCTGAGACCGACTGCGCTGATTCAAAATCGAGGCCTAGGGCAGGGCCAAAATCGGGATGCTCTTGTGGCTTGAACGCGAAGGTCGGTGGTGTCCCGCGCGTATGCAGGATGATGTTGCTTTCCTCGTCAGCACCACCGGGGACATCGTCGGCCGGAATGTTGGGCAGTCGCCCTAGAATAGCTCCAAGCTCAACTTCGTCGGCATTTGCGTGCTCGCTTGACGTAGCGTGCTCACGCTTCAGTTCCGCGACTCGCTGTTCCAGTCGACTTAGTTCAGCCTCGACTTGGGTCAGATTCTGTCGGCCCATTGAACCAATCAGGTTGGAGCCAAAATCAGCGACTGTGGGCATGGACGCTGCCCTGCGTAGTTTTCCTATACGGTCACTCAAACCCTTTTGTTCGGCTCTAGCCGCCTCGGCCACCTGAACAGCCAATCGCCGACGTGCATCGACGGTGAGGATCGCGCCAGCTGCCGTGCCCAGCCCCCGTCGTGCCAGACCCGCGTCGAAGGCTTGCGGGTTTTCCCTGATGGCTTTGATGTCGTGCATGCCCGTGCCTATGCCGAGGGGCGTTGACCGCGACAACCCCCCCGCATATAGGCCCGCTTCGCCGTCAAGGCGGAGTAGCTCAGCTGGTTAGAGCACGGGAATCATAATCCTGGGGTCGGGGGTTCGAGTCCCTCCTCCGCTACCACGGCGCGATAAATGTTCGCGCCATCGGTAACGACTGTCGCGTCTTCACCGAAAGATGGGCATGCCTGAAACAATCACGACGAAAATGTTGATCCTTGGATCGGGGCCAGCAGGGCTTTCCGCCGCGATTTATGCCGCGCGCGCCGGGCTGAACCCGATTGTCGTGCAGGGCATTCAGCCGGGCGGGCAGCTGACGATCACAACTGATGTCGAAAACTATCCCGGCTTCGCTGATGTGATCCAGGGGCCTTGGCTCATGGAACAGATGACCAAACAGGCCGAGCATGTCGGCACGACGATGATGTGGGACACGATTGTCGCGGTTGACCTCTCGGCGCGGCCTTTCACGCTGACGGGTGATGGCGGAACAATCTATAAATGCGAGACGCTGGTGATCGCGACGGGTGCGCAGGCGCGCTGGCTGGGGCTTGAGAGCGAAACGCGGTTGCAAGGCAAAGGCGTGTCGGCCTGTGCGACATGCGACGGGTTTTTCTATCGGGGCAAGAAAGTGGTCGTGATCGGCGGCGGGAATACCGCGGTCGAAGAAGCACTCTACATGACGAATCACTCGCCCGACGTAACGCTGATCCACCGTCGCGATCATTTGCGCGCCGAGAAGATTTTGCAGGACCGGCTGTTCGCCAATCCCAAAATTTCGGTGCTGTTCAACAAGCGGGTCGAGACGTTTGTCGGCGCGGGCGATCCCGAGGGAATGGTCGGCGTGGACTTGATCGACACGGTCACGGGCGAAAAATCATATGTCGCCGCGGACGGTGGATTCGTCGCAATCGGTCATTCCCCGGCAACCGAAATATTCAAAGGGCATTTGCCGATGGATGACGGTGGGTATTTGATCATCGAAATTGGTTCCTCGCGGACATCGATTCCCGGCGTGTTCGCGGCGGGTGACGTAACCGACAAAATCTATCGGCAGGCCGTCACGGCAGCTGGCATGGGCTGCATGGCGGCGCTCGATGCCGAAAAGTTTTTGGGTGTTGCAGAGTTTGGCGCGGGTTATTGAGCGAGCGCGTCGGTCAGCGTTTTAACCAGCAGCGCAAAATCGGCTTCGCTTACAAAGCTGTGTGACGCCGACTCGAAGCGAACAATGCGAACGTCGGCACGATTGCGGGCAGCTTCGAATACCTGTCTGTTCCACGCATCGGCGAACGCGATGGCAGTGTTGTCTCCGATCGCCAGCAGAATGGTCGTTGGCCGACTGACGTTGACCAGCCCTCTGGCAAATCGATCGCGCAGGCCTACTGCTTCGCTCCGCATTGAGGAAATACGGCGTAACCCTCTCATTGCGTTACGAATATCAAGATTGCCGGTTATCAATGCCCACCACGCTTTGGGATCTTTTAGCCGCCGTGTGTATCGATCTTTGATCGCTGCCGCCGGTGGCAGATCGTCGCTTTGCTCAAGGACCCAAGGGTTCGCAAGGACCAGCCCGTCAGCGTTCTTGTCATGGAGGGCGAGTGCGGATGCAGCGTCGCAGTTTCCGAACGCGACGATGCGAGTGATGTGCGGACAAGCGGCGCGGAATGCTGCTGATGCTGCATCGATATCGGGGCCGCTTGAGTCAAATCCATCGTTCTCGCCTTCGCTGTCGCCAACGCCGCGCCGGTCAAACCGGAAAACGGGATAGCCGCTTGAAGCGATTTTCTGCGCGAGTTCGGCCATGCTGCGATGCGCACCGATACGGATTTCATTGCCACCGGAAACAATAAGCAGGCCAGTCGTCGACACAGCTTCGTCAAGCGTACCGAACAGCGTTGTCTCTTCACACGAGAACTGGACTATGCGCCGCATGTTTTAGTCCATGCAAAAATATCATCGGCTATCAACTTTGCAAAAGCGGGGTCGTCGCCGGGCTCGGCAGTGCGCCACAACTTCGGTCCTTCGACTGTTGTTGTGTGTGCACCGTCGACCATCGCCGCATCATGCAGCGCCATGTAGAGCGCGGGATTGATCATGTTGCCCGCCAACCGTGTTGGTGTCTTGCGCACTTGCCGATCGATTTCACTTGCGGGAACCCCCGCAGACAAAGCGGTGGCGCGGGTCATGTCGCGCAGCAAACGCTCGCCGCTTTCAGGCGCCAGACGCCAGCGATTTTCCAGAGTTTCATCAAGCAAGGCGCCGCCACGAATGGCAACCGAACCCATAACGTTGTCTGACACCGCTGAAACGGCTTCATGCCAATCGAGCAGATTGACATTGTTCAGTGGCATCTCGCTTTCCCCGGTTCCGGGCAAATCGGGCAGGATGGTACCGATGTTCTGCGCTGCGAGATGTCTCATCACCGAGACTGTGAAGCGCCGCATCCGGTTGGCTTCTTCGAACAGAGCGGGGAGCACGAGCAGCGTGACCAGCGATCCCGCTCCATGTCGCAACACATGTTCGGCCCCACTGCGCCAGCGATAGGTCTCGCTCATCGGATTACTTTGCGGACGGCATAATCGGTCAGGCTGCCAAACGTCGCAAGCAGATCGCCGTCGACGTCGTCATCGTCGATAATAATCCCGAGACGGTCCTCCATCTCGGTCAGCAAGCCCGCGACCGCCATCGAATCCAGTTCAGGAAGCGCACCAAACAGCATCGTATCGGCATTGAACGCATCGGCGCGTTTCGCATCGATTGACAAGATGTCGCGCAAAATTGAGCGCACGACATCCGAAACGGCCTGGGCATCCATCATCGCGGCGGAACTAGCGAGCGCCGCTGCGTCCGACAAGCGTCGATAGCCATGCTTTTGCCGCACCCCACAGGCCTGATGGTCTGCGCGGGTTGAACAGTTGCACAGTGAATAGCGGTGCGCGGTTGTCCATCCAGTCGGCTTTATACCGGTCATCGCCGGTACCGAAGTCAATCAGTGCGACGTGATCAACATCAATGACATGCTCAAACATCGCGGCTGTAAGCACTGAACCGGGTGACTGTTCCTTGGCGCTTTCGAGGTGAGCGAGCTTATGAATAATGGCGTGGTCATTTTCAACGGTCCAAAGCTGCGCTGCAACAGCCTCACCCTCGATCGTGGCCACGCCGAGCCGCAGGGCACCAGCGGCACTTTCGGTCAGTGCCATTTCGCGCAGGAAGGCTGGCGCGCCTTCTTCTGTTTTCCAGCTCGACGCGTAAATCGATTCATAATCGGCCCATGCTTTGTCGTCGAACATGGTATAAATTTGCGTTTCGATACTGTGCTTGGCTGCCTTGCGCTTGACTGTGGAGCGCAGTTCTCCGGGGCGAGCCGACCAATAATCTTCGAAGCTCAAACCGTCGGTCGAAACTGTCCAGTTCACGGTCGATTCGTGCGATGTCGTGATCCAGCGGGCACGGTCGAAAGCGCGCGATACCAAAGCGGTGTCATCTGCGGGCATTGGGCCGAGGGTGATGCTTGACAGGCGTTTGGCCAATCGTCGCGCCGTTGCGACCAACAGCGCAAATTTGGTCGCGTCGCTTGGCGTGCCGGTGAAGACAGGTCGGAACACCAAGCTATACCAGCTTGCGAGCGCTTTTGCCTTTCCACCGGTTTCGGTCAGAAACAGCCAACAGTCCGATCCTTCGGCACGGGCACGAACAACAAGGGGTATTCCGCCGGGCGATGCCAGTGCGTCGGTGCGCCGAAACCACTCGATCCGGTCGAACAAGGATTGCTGGGCCGCGCGGTCGAGCTCACCGCGCGCGCTTGCCGTCGCCTCATCGAGGTTACGAAATATTTCACCCTTTACCCACAAAGCGTTACGTCCCCGACTGGCCGCGATCTTGCGGTAAACCTATAGGAGCAAAGGTGAACCGACCAGACCCGACGCCGCGCCCGATCGATCACTTGTTGCTCGACGGAAACGCCGATGCACCCGCTTTGGTTACCAAGTCGGTAACACTGAGCTATGCGGATGCAGAAAACGCGGTGGGCGCGCTCGCGGCGGCTTTAACGGCACGGGGGTTCGCTACTGGTACGCGGGTGGCGACATGGCTACCCAAAACGATAGAATCCTGTCTCATGCCTCTGGCGGCGGCGCGGGCGGGCCTTGTTCATATACCGGTCAATCCTGTCCTCCGACGGGCGCAGGTCGCGCATATACTGGCGGACAGTGGCGCTTCGTTGCTGCTCACGAGCCCCGAGCGTGCGGCTTCGCTGGCTGAAGGCGATGTTCCGGATGGATGCACCCTTTGGCTCGAAAATGAAGCCACGGCGGCGCGCGGTAATGCGATGGCGTTGCCCCCGTCCTCCGCTGACCCGAGTTCGCTTGCTGCGATTCTGTATACGTCAGGATCAACCGGGCGTCCTAAGGGTGTCATGCTAAGCCACGCCAACCTGTGGCTCGGCGCTGTCAGCGTTGCGCATTATCTTGGCTTGTCTGCGGAGGACCGGACGCTTGCTGTATTACCGCTCGGGTTCGATTATGGACAAAATCAACTGTTTTCGACGTGGAAAGCCGGCGGCTGCGTGATGCCGTTCGATTATCTTGTCCCGAAGGATGTTTTGAAAGCCGTTGTGCGGCACGAGATTACGACACTGGCTGCTGTGCCACCGCTATGGCTGCAACTCACCGAGAGCGATTGCGGGGACGCAGGCGTGCTAATCCGCCGCGTGACCAATTCGGGCGGCGCGCTGACGCCAGCGTTGATCGACCAGATGCGGGCCGCCTTTCCCTGTGCTGACATTTACCCGATGTATGGCCTGACCGAGGCTTTCCGTTCGACATATCTGCCGCCCGCTCTGGTGGCTAAGCACCCAATGTCGATGGGCCGCGCAATCCCCTTTGCCGAAATCATGGTGGTCGGCGCCGACGGGCAGGAAAGTGATGAGGGCGAACTTGTTCACGCGGGGCCGCTGGTCGCTCAGGGCTACTGGCGGGATGCGGCGCGGACGGCGGCACGGTTCAAACCTGCGCCGTCATGGTCGGCTTATGGCGGGATAGCGGTGTGGTCGGGTGATACAGTGCGGCGAGACAGCGACGGCTTGTTGTATTTTGTCGGGCGCGAAGACGAGATGATCAAGTCTTCCGGACACCGGATCAGTCCGCTCGAGATCGAGGAGGCGGCGCTGGCCAGCGGCAGTGTCAGCGAGGCCGTTGCGCACGGCGTGCCCGATCCGCTATTGGGGCAGGCGATACGGCTCGTCGCCAGAGGCAGTGGCAATGAAACGCAGCTTCGTGCGTTCCTCAAGACTGAATTACCAAGCCATATGCAGCCGCGCGTCATCGACTGGCGCGACGCCATGCCCAAAAATGCCAATGGCAAGATTGACCGCGCGGCTTTGCGCGCCGAAGTGACGCCATGAAACCACATGGCAGCATTCCCGCGTGGTTTGGCCGAGAGCGGATGGCAGCGGTTGTCGCTGCTGCCGAAACGACACCCGCGTTTGTTTATGATCTTGGCATTGTGCGGGACAAAGTGGCTGCGTTGCGGGCGGCGCTGCCGGAAGGGGTGGCCATTCATTACGCAATGAAAGCCAATCCGCTGCCCGAAATGGTGGCAGCGATCGTCCCGCTGGTCGACGGGATCGACATTGCGTCGGGCGGCGAGCTGGTTGTTGCGCGTGAAGCCGGTACCGAACACATCTCGTTTGCCGGGCCGGGAAAACGCGATGCCGAACTTGAGGCGGCAATCATCGCGCAAATCACGATCAATCTGGAATCAGACGGTGAGGCGTCGCGCGCCCTGGCCATCGCCGACCGGTTGGGAATCACGCCCAAACTGGCTGTTCGCGTAAACCCCGATTTTTCGCTCAAGGGTTCGGGCATGAAAATGGGCGGCGGCGCGGCAGCATTCGGCGTTGATGCCGAATATGTCTTGCCGCTCGTCAAACGTCTGATCGAAGCCGACGCGGATTGGCGTGGCTTTCATATCTTTGCAGGCAGCCAGGCGCTAGACAGCGAAGCGATTGCCGAAGCACAGGCAGCGACGATTGCCCTCGCCGGGCGACTTGCAGACGAGGTCGGTGTCGTGCCGCCGCTCGTCAACATCGGTGGCGGGTTTGGCATTCCGTATTTCGCCAACGAAGTGCCGGTCGATCTCGATCTGATCGGCGGACGGCTTGGCGACGCGCTTGCGCACCGGGCAGATAGCCTGACCATGAGCCGTTTTGCTGTCGAGCTCGGTCGCTGGCTGGTCGGTGAATGCGGGGTGTATCTGACGCGTGTTATCGATCGCAAGGAAAGCCGTGGCGAGACGTTCCTCGTCACAGATGGTGGCCTGCATCACCAGCTTGCCGCCAGTGGCAACTTCGGGACGGTTGTCCGGCGCAATTACCCGATCGCCATCGCGGACAAACTCGGTACCGCCGCAACCGAAACAGTAAATGTCGTCGGGTGTTTGTGCACACCGCTCGACAAGCTGGGGGATCAGGTTGTGCTGCCGCATGCCGATGTTGGTGATGTTGTCGCTATTTTCATGGCGGGTGCCTATGGCGCCACGGCAAGCCCGGCGGCTTTTCTCGGTCACGGCCCGGCTCTCGAAATCGTGATCGGAAAATAGCTAAACGCTATATTCACCTGTTGTCATGTAATGCCGTAAAATCCGGAAGTTATGCGTGATCGGCCATGACGTCAGTTCGGGAAAAAGAGGGTTTTTATAATGCGTAAATCGTCGCTTTT
Organism: Sphingomonas sp.; assembly: GCA_043756805.1. Classification (GTDB taxonomy): domain Bacteria; phylum Pseudomonadota; class Alphaproteobacteria; order Sphingomonadales; family Sphingomonadaceae; genus Sphingomonas_O. Next base: position 12,155 of record JAYUQI010000250.1, on the reverse strand, counting down.
GCTGGGGATCAGCGGTTTTGCCGTCGTTCTCACTGGATGCGCTGGCGGTCGGGGCGGGGGCGCCGAATTGCCGCCGGCTGCGTTTGTGGCGTCGACAGATGTTCCGAGCGAGGAATACATCATCGGGCCGCTCGACCAGCTGACGATCTTCGTTTGGCGTAACCCTGAACTGGGAGCAAAAGTGCAGGTACGCCCCGATGGCCGCATCACGACGCCGCTGATCGCAGACTTGCCCGCAGTCGGCAAAACCCCCGCGCAGCTTGCCGCTGACATCACCACCGAACTCAAGCAATATATCAATGCGCCGCGCGTGTCGGTGATCGTCGATAATTTTTCGGGCACATTTTCGCAACAGGTCCGCATTGTCGGTGCAACCGAAAAGCCGGCGTCAATTCCCTACCGCGCCAACATGACGCTGCTTGACGCCATGATTGCGGTTGGTGGCTTGTCCGAATTTGCAGCGGGAGATCGGGCGCGCCTGATCCGCGCCGACAAGGGCACGGGCAAGCAAAAGGAATATGCGCTGCGACTTAACAAGCTGCTGAAACGCGGCGACTCAAGCGCGAATGTCCGCCTTGAGCCCGGCGACGTCATCATCATCCCGTCGAGCATGTTCTGATGAACGGACTGTATGACCAGGCCCTGATCGCGTTGCATAGCGTCTGGAAACGGCGCTGGCTTGCGCTTGGCGTGGGCTGGGCGATTGCGCTGCTTGGCTGGCTGGTGATCAGTCTGATCCCGAACAAATATGAATCAACCGCCAAGCTGCTTGTGCAGGCGTCGACACTGCTGCCTGACAAAGTCGGGATTACGGCTTCGGACCGCCAGCAGGGCGTCGATGCGGTGCGTCAGACGCTGACGTCTGCGGTTAATCTCGAAAAAGTCGTCCGTGGGACGGACTTGGCGAACCAGGTCACGAATGACCGAGAGGTGACCGAACGTACTGTCGCTTTGTCGAAAAGTGTTAAGGTCGTTGCCGAGCAGGATAATCTGTTCAAGATTTCCGCCGAGTCAGGCGATTCGAGCCTGTCAGACGCGACCAACGCCAAACTGTCGCGGCAGATTGTTCAGAAAATCATCGACTTGTTCGTGGACGGTAGTCTGTCGGGCAGCCGGCTTGAAACCGGGCAGACAATCAAGTTCCTTGATGCTCAGTTGGATGCACGCGCCAAGCAACTGGCCGACGCCGAAACCAAGCGCAGCGCTTTTGATCAGAAATATATGGCTTTGTTGCCGGGCGCGGGCACGATTGCCGACCGGATTTCAGCCGCGCGCGGCGAAATGTCGCGGATTGATGGCGAACTGGGTGCCGCGCAAGCGAGTCTTTCGGCGGTTCGTGGTCAAATGGCCGCAACGCCCGCAAGCACGCGGACAGCAGGCGCGATGATTGGTGGCACGGGCGGTGGTCTCGACCCGAGCGCAGGTATCCGTGCGCAGATTGCCCAGGGCCGTTCGCGTGGCTGGACCGACCAGCATCCCGATATGGTCGCGCTTCGCGACGAATTGAGCCGCACACCATCGGGGAGTGGTGGCGGGACTGCCGCTCGGCAGGGCCCGGCGATTGTGACGTCAAACCCGATATATGTGTCGCTGCGGTCGATGCTCGCTGAAAAACAGGCTGTTGCCGGCGCGCTGTCGTCACGAAAGGCGCAAATTCAGGGGCAGATCAATGCAGTTCTCGCGCAACAAGCGTCCAACCCCGAAGTCTCGGCCGAACAAACGCGGCTCGAACGCAATTATCAGGTGCTGAAAGTGCAATATGACAAGTTGCTGGCCGACCGCGACGATGTGCGGTTGCGCGGCGATGTCCAGTCGCAAACCGCGTCGGCGAAGTTCAGCGTCATCGATCCGCCATCGTCGCCGAAATCGCCTGCGACGCCCAATCGCCCGTTATTGCTGACGATTGTCCTGCTCGCAGCGATTGGTGGTGGCACGGGTGCGGCGTTTGCAATGGGTCAGTTGCAGGGCAGTTATGCGACCCCCGCCGCCTTAGCCAAGGCGTCGGGTCTGCCCGTGCTGGGGTCGATTCATGAAGTTCTGACGCGCGACCAACGGACGGATCGACAAAAAAAAATGAAGCTTTTTGCAGGCGGCACGGCGGCATTGGTAGGCATTTACGCGCTGCTGATGGTCGTCGAGTTCGTCCAGCGCAGCATGGTGGCGTGAGGATATGGGCATGAGCCAGAAAGTCATCCCGCACGCGGGTTCGCTGATCGAGCGCGCCGCCGAAATCTATGATTTCAAAGCCGCGATCAAGGCGCCGATTGTTGCGCCTGTTGCCTTGACGCCGTTCGTCCCGAGCGCAGTCGAGGGACCATCTGCGCCGGCAGAGGTGTCTCGACTTCGCTTGTCACAAACGACGTGGGCGGGACCAACTGTGGCGGTTGATCGCAATCGCCTTCGCGAGAACGGCTTTATCGTGCCGGGGTCAGCGCCGGGATCGCTTGCCGAAGAGTTTCGCATCGTCAAGCGCCAGCTGTTGCTTAACGCCAGCGGTGCCGCGACCGGCAAGCCACTCGAGCGGGGGCGGATGATACTGGTCTGCTCGGCTCAGCCCAATGACGGCAAGACCTTTTGTGCGGTCAATCTTGCGCTGAGCCTTGCGTCGGAACGCGATACCGACGTGCTGCTGGTTGATGCCGATGTCGCTAAACCTGAAATTCTTTCAACGCTGGGTATCGAAGGCGGTCCCGGCCTGATGGACGCACTCGAAGACCCGTCGATTGATGTCGAGCGGCTGATTATCCGCACTGACATTCCAAAATTGTCGGTGCTGGCGGCCGGTCGTCAGGCGAACAACGATACCGAAATGCTTGCATCCGCACGCACCAAGCAAGTGCTCGACGGCCTCGCCAGCAACCATCCGAGCCGGATCATCATTTTTGATTCGGCACCTGCGCTTGCGGCATCGCCGGCATCGGTGCTCGCGCTGAATGTGGGACAGGTCATGATGGTGGTCCGCGCCGACCGCACGACCGAATCCGAGCTGCGCGATGCGCTCGCGCTTGTTGATGGCTGCCCGAATATTAGCCTTTTGTTGAATGGCTCGAGCTATTTCGGCGGAAATCACAGCTTCGGCTCTTATTACGGTCAGGGGGAATGACCATGCGTTGTATTTTCATGCTTGCCAGCGCGGGCGTGTTGCTTTTCGCGCCAGCGGCGCAGGCTCAAAAGCGTCAGGTCATCGTCACCCCATATCTTGAGGTCAGTCAGGCATTTTTTGCCGATCTGAAAAACGGCGGGGACGTGCTGACCTACACCACGCTAACCAGCGGCGTTGACGCTTCGGTACGCACGCGCCGGACCGAGGTTCAGGTCAACTATCGCTATGATTATCGGTTCAGCTGGAACCGCAACCAAAGCGATCAGCAGATTCACAGTGGCATTGCGCGCGGTCGCCAGATTCTGGTGCCCAATCTTCTCAGCCTTGAAGCCGGTGCGCTGGCAACGCGCACGCGCGTCGATATTCGCGGCGCTGCGCCAAATGCATTGGTCGGCAATCCAAGCAACACGACGCAGCTGTATTCGGTTTATACCGGACCCTCGCTTGCGACCAATTTTGGAGAGCTGCAGGTCGGCGCGAATTATCGTTTTGGCTACACCAAGGTCGAAAGCCGCACGCGCGGCGGTCTCATCAGCGGTCAGCCCCTGCTCGATATTTTCGATTCGTCGACAAGCCATGTTGCCACGGCGACGGCTGGCATGGGCACAGGGACTTTGCCCTTCGCGTGGACGGTATCGGGCGGTTACGAACGCGAAGATGCGCGCCAGCTTGATCAGCGCTTCGAAAGCAAATTCGTTCGCGGCGATGTGACGGTGCCCGTGACCGAAAGCATCGCGCTTGTCGGCGGTGTTGGTTATGAAGACATTCAAGCCAGCCAGCGCGACACGTTGCGCGATGCCAATGGCGATCCTGTCCTTGACGGCAACGGTCGCTTCCAGACCGATCCGGCATCGCCGCGCCTGCTGGCATTCGATTCAAGTGGTTTCATCTGGGACACCGGTGTCGTCTGGCGGCCGAGCCGCCGCACCTCCGCCGAGTTCCGCGTCGGTCGCCGCTATGGCAGCATGACCTATACCGGCAGCGTTTCGTATCAGATGAACGAATCAATGGCGTTTCAGGCGGCGCTCTATGACGGCATCCAGACTTTTGGCCGTCAGTTGAACCAGAGCCTTGCGGCGCTGCCGACGCAATTCACTGTGGCGCGCAATCCGTTCGGCAATCAGGTGGGCGGCTGCATTTATTCGGTTGCGGGCGGTGGTGGTTGCCTCGATTCCGCGTTGCAATCGGTCGCGACCGGAACCTATCGCTCGCGCGGGTTGAACGCAGTGCTCAGCTACCAGCGCGGGCCGATGCGCGCAGGGATCGGCGGCGGTTATGCGCAGCGGAAATTCTTTGCTCCGACAGGTGCATTCTTCTCGACGAACGGCGTGAAGGATGAAAGCTATTACCTGCAAGCTTTCATCGCGCGCCAACTTGACGAAGCATCGAGTGTCGATGCCAATGTCTATGCAAACCTGTTCGACAGCGGCATTCTGGGAGCGCCCAATGTCATCGGCACTGGCGCGACTGCGGCTTATTATCGTCGGTTTGGCAGCCGCTTTACGGGGACGGCGGCGATTGGCCTTTATTCATCGCGCGTCGAAGATATCGCATCGAGTTTGACCGGGTCCGCGCTGCTTGGCGCGAAATACGAGTTCTAGGGGCAACACGAATGTATACCGATCATTATGGCCTGACTGCCGCCCCGTTCCAGCTGACGCCTGACGCGCGTTTCTGGTTCGAAAGCGGCACACACAAGAAGGCGATGGCCTATCTTGGCTATGGCCTTGCGCAGAACGAAGGTTTCATTGTCGTCACGGGAGACATTGGCGCGGGCAAAACCACGCTGGTCGGGCATTTGATGGCCTCGATCGATTCTGCGCGGTTACAGGCATTCAAGATCGTATCGACGCAGGTCGACGGCGACGACATGCTGCGTCTTGCCGCGCAGTCATTCGGTTTACCGACGGAAGGCGTTGAAAAGGCGCAACTGCTTGCGCGTATCGAGCATTATTTGCTTGATACGGGTCGCAGCGGCCGCCGCACGTTGCTGATCGTCGATGAAGCGCAGAATTTACCGGTCGAGAGCCTCGAAGAATTGCGGATGCTGTCCAATTTCCAAGCTGACGGCCAGGCGCTTCTGCAGATTTTCCTGCTCGGCCAGCCTGAATTTCGCGATCGGCTCAATGCGTCGCCATCGCTCGAGCAGATGCGACAGCGCGTGATTGCCACACACCATCTCGATCCGATGCTGGCCGACGAAACATTACCGTATCTGGAACATCGTCTGAAACTTGTCGGCTGGACAGGAAACCCCCAGTTTACCGCCGATGCGGCAGCAGCTTTGCATGCCGCAAGTGGTGGTGTGCCGCGCAAGTTAAATACGCTTGCGACGCGAACGCTGCTGATGGGATCGGTTGAAGGCGCTCAAGTCATCGACGGTGCGTTGGTCAGTCGCGTGTTGAAAGATCTCGATAATGAAACGCCCGGGTCAACCACGCGTGTGGCGGCGTCACCTGACGTCATCGATGCGCCGATCATGGCGGCTGCAACGTCCGTTGTGGACGATAGCCGCCTGCTTGATCACGAAGCACGGATCGCGATGCTTGAAGCACAAATTCAGGAACAGGAAGCAGCGCTTCGCCGTGTTTTGACTTTGCTTGTCGATTGGGTCGAGCGCGAAGAGCTGGTAACGCGCGCGTCCGCGGCTTGATTGCTTTTCGCCGCAGCGTCATTGCGGGGTTTGTTTTTCGGGGTTTGCAATGCTCAATGCGCTGTCGGTCGATATTGAGGACTGGTTCCACGTCGGCGCGTTTGAAAAGACGATCCGGCGCGAGGATTGGCATGGTCTTGCGTGCCGCGTCGAGGCAAACACCGATGCAGTGCTCGATTTGTTTGCCGCAGGCGGCGTCAAGGCGACATTCTTCACGCTTGGATGGGTTGCGTCACGCTACCCGGCGTTGATGCGCCGTATTGCCGGTGCCGGTCATGAAGTCGCCAGCCACGGTTGGGATCATATCCGCGTTTTTACGATGACTCCGCAACAGTTTGCCGACGATCTTGCGCGCACGCGAAAGATGCTGGAGGACACTAGCGGGGTTGCCGTCACGGGTTATCGCGCGCCGAGTTTTTCGATCGATAAGCGGACGCCGTGGGCACATCAGGTGCTTGCCGACGCCGGTTACAGCTATTCATCAAGTGTCGCGCCGGTCGCGCATGATCATTATGGCTGGCCCGAAGCGCCGCGCTTTGCATTTCGACCGGTGGCGGGATCGGAAATGATCGAGCTGCCGGTTACAACGGCGAAATTTGCTGGGCGAACGCTGGCAGCGGGGGGCGGGGGATTCTTTCGCTTGTTGCCCTATGGCTTCTCGCGCTGGGCGTTCAAACAGGTCAATGCTGCGGGTGAGCCGGGCATATTCTATTTTCATCCGTGGGAGATTGATCCTGATCAACCGCGCGTGCCCGATGCGCCGATGCGGTCGAAAATCCGGCATTACACCAACCTCGACGTGATGGCGGCAAAGCTCAACCGCATGATGGCTGCGTTTGAATGGGGACGAGTCGACGCCGTGGCGGCCCGTGTCGCAACGCGGCGCTTATGATCCGCCACGCTGATCTGTCGTCGCCAACCGACTGCGCGGCAATTGATGCGTTTCTGGGTGCGCATGCGGGTGCAACGCCATTTCACCGGCGGGCATGGGTGAAAGCGGTTACGCGCGGATGCGGGCACAAGGGGCATTATCTGATTGCAGGCGTCGATTCCGTGACGGGTGTCTTGCCGCTGCACGAGGTCCATTCGCCGATTTTCGGGCGTGCGCTGGTGTCGAGTGGATTTGCTGTTGGTGGGGGCATCTTGGCGACCGTTCCGGCGTCAGTTGAAGCGCTCGGGCAGGCGGCGTGGCAACTAGCCAGCAAGACGTCATGCCCGACGCTCGAACTGCGTGGCGGCGCCTTGCCGGCGGACTGGGCGCACGACACGACCACTTATCTGAACTTTGCGCGCGACCTTGCGGCGGATGATGACGCCGAACTGCTCGCCATTCCACGCAAGCAGCGGGCTGAAGTCCGCAAGGCACTCGGCAACGATCTGACAGTCGATTTCGGCGACCGCGCGGCGCATTATGCGGTTTATGCCGAAAGCGTCCGCAATCTCGGGACGCCGGTGTTTCCGCGCGCGCTGTTCGACGCGGTGCTCGACGCGTTTGGCGACGATGCCGACGTGCTCACGGTGCGTCAGGATGGTGTGCCGCTTGCGAGTGTGCTGAGCTTGTATCATCGGGGCACTGTCATGCCCTATTGGGGTGGTGGCACTGCATCGGCGCGACCTGCGCGCGCCAATGACATGATGTATTTTGCGTTGATTCAGCATGCGCGTGAGCGCGGCTGCACGCGTTTTGATTTCGGGCGGTCGAAGGCGGGAACCGGAGCCGCTGCTTTCAAACACAACTGGGGGTTTGAAGGCGTGCCTCTCGCTTATGCCAAGCGCTCGCTCGGCAAACCGCGCGCGATCAATCCGCTTGATCCGCAATATAGCCACAAAGTGAAGCTGTGGCAGAAGCTGCCGCTCCCGATTGCTAATTTCATAGGGCCGATGATTGCGCGCGGGTTGGGCTGATGGGCGACATTGCCTTCCTTGCGCATCGTTTGCCCTATCCGCCGGATCGCGGAGACCGTATCCGGTCATGGCATGTCCTGAAAGCACTGGCAAAGCGCGCGCCTGTCCATGTTTTTGCCCTGATCGATAACGAAGCTGATCGCGTTCATGTGCCGACGGTCGAAAGCGTGGCAGCGAGTGTTACCGTAGTCCGTCGCTCCAAATCAAAACTGGTGGCCGTAGCGGAGGCCTTGGCGACCGGGGGATCGGCGTCGGTGGCAGCCTTCAGGGACAAAGACTTGATGGCAGCCGTCACGGCCCGATTGCCGTCCGTCGATACGGTCTATGCCTTCTCCAGCCAGATGGCGGCTTATGTGCCGGAGGACTTCGCTGGCCGGTTCGTGATGGATTTTGTCGATATGGATTCGGCGAAGTTTGCAGCGATGGGATTTGCCGGCCGCGAGGAAGCGAAGCGCTTGCTGGCGTGGGAGATTGCGACCGCAAAGCGCGCCGATGTATCGCTATTTGTCAGTGATGCCGAGGCGGCATTGTTCGAGAGCGCTACTGGATTGCCAGCGCATGTGATGGGCAACGGCATTGATCTGGACCATTTTGCGCCGGACGCCGTGGCCGCGATTGATACGCCACCGCCGCTGATCGTTTTTACGGGGCAGATGGATTATGCCCCGAACGTCGATGCGGTCACTCGCTTCGCACGAGAAACACTTCCGAATATCCAATCCGCGATTCCCGATGCAAGATTTGTGATTGTCGGTCGGGCGCCCACCGCCGCCGTGAAAGCCCTGGCACGCCCGTCGGTTGTCGTGACCGGCGAAGTGCCCGATACGCGGCCCTGGCTCGCAGCGGCGTCCGTCGTCGTTGCGCCGCTCCGCATTGCACGCGGTGTCCAAAACAAGATTCTCGAAGCGATGGCAATGGGGAGGCCTTGTGTCGTCTCGGCAAGCGCGGCGCAGGGGATCGACGCGGCAGATGGCCGTGATTTTCTCATTGCGGACGATGCGACGGATGCCGTGATCGCGCTGCTGCACGATGACCGTCGGGCAACGGCAATCGGCGGGGCGGCACGCACGCGCATGGTGGCGAGCTATAGCTGGAACGCCCAACTGGCTCCGCTTGCCGGGTATGTGGGGTTGTGACGGTGGTATCTGCCGTTCCGTCACAACATCTCGAAGGTCCACCACAAAGCAACACCGCTGTCTGGAAGACCCATCTGATCGCGCTTTCGGTTGTCTTCTTCGCCATTCTCATCCTGTTCGCGCGTGACGTCGGCGATATGGCGAACCAGTGGTGGAATAGTTCGACCTATGGGCATTGTCTTTTCATCCTCCCGCTGGTTGGCTGGCTGGTGTGGCAACGGCGGCTTGAGGTTGCGCAGGTTGAGCCGCGCGCGTGGTTGCCGGGAGTGGCCATGCTTGGCATCGCTGCGTTCGGCTGGCTGATCGGCGAAGCCGCGGGGGTGTCCGTGATCCGTCACGCCGCGCTGATCGGCATGGTTCAGGCCGCAATCCTAGCGACCCTTGGCCCGGCGGCGCTGCGCGCGCTGCTGTTTCCTGTTTTTTACCTCGTGTTTTTGATCCCGGTTGGCGACGAAATTGTCCCTGCCATGCAGACGCTGACAGCGAAAATGGCGATGGGTTTGCTCCATCTCGCCAATGTGCCCGCGCAGATCGACGGTGTGTTCATCACCACACCGACGGGATGGTTCGAAGTGGCCGAGGCCTGCGCGGGGGTGAAGTTCCTCGTTGCGATGATTGCCTATGGTGCGCTGGTTGCAAATGTTTGCTTCAGGCGTTGGGGGCGGCGTGCGGGTTTTATGATCCTGTGCCTTGTTGCGCCGATCCTTGCCAATGGGGTGCGTGCCTTCGGAACGATCTATGCCGCCCACCTGACGTCGGTCGAGGCTGCGACAGGCTTTGATCATCTTGTCTATGGCTGGTTCTTTTTCGCGTTTGTCATGATCGTCGTGATGGCCTTTGCCTGGCCGTTTTTCGACCGGCGGATTGGCGACACGTGGTTGTCGGCAATCCCGGCGACAGTCGGGCGCACTCGGCCAGCCTATGCTATTGCGGCGAGTGCAATCGGTGTCGTCCTGTTGCCGCTACTTTGGAACGGCACTGTGATCGCGGCCGGGCGGCACCCGTTACCCTATGCCGTAGCGCTACCTGAAGTGCCGGGTTGGACCCGTGTGTCGCGCAACGACGGCTATCCATGGGAACCGCGTTTTGACGGGGCGGACCACAAACTGCTCGGACGCTACCGAAATGATCAGGGCGAAACAGTCGATCTCGCGATAGCGCTTTACGGATGGCAGGCCGAGGGACGAAAGATCGTGGGATTTGCACAAGGCGCGATTGATCCTGACAGCAAATGGTCATGGTCGGACGACACGCTGGCGCCCCCAGGGGGCAAGGGGCAGCGGATGCTGGCACCCGGCAAGGTCGAGCGCGAGGCATTAACCTTTTATGTGCTCGGCGATGGCGCTACGGGAGATGCCATGACGGTTAAGCTACGGACACTACAAGGGCGCTTGCTCGGCGGCGATCAGGCGGCTGCCGTGGTCATTGCGTCGTCAGAGGGTAGAAACCGTGCGGCAGTTGATGCATTTCTGAAGGATTTCGGACCCGTCGATGGTCAAGCAAAACGCCTGCTCGCGACGGCGCGGGGGCAGTAAACCATGTGCGCGATTGCGGGCCTGTTCCATGTCGAGACAGCGAAACCCGTTGACCCCGCGCGCATTCGGGCGATGACCGATGCACAGGCGCATCGCGGGCCGGATGGCTCGGGCGTATGGACGGCTCAGGGCGTGGGGCTTGGTCATCGCCGCTTGTCGATCATCGACCTTGGCGGTGGCGCGCAACCGATGGCCGGCACCGATGGTCAGATTGTCGTTACCTATAATGGCGAAATCTATAACTTTCGCGACGTCCGGCGCGAACTGGAAGCGAAGGGCGCGGTGTTCGTAACGAACAGCGACACCGAAGTGCTCATCCACGGCTGGCGGGCGTGGGGGCCCGAGCTGCTGACGCGCTTGAACGGCATGTTCGCCTTTGCGCTGTATGACGATGCCAACAAGTCACTGTTGCTGGCGCGCGACCGCTTGGGGGTAAAACCGCTTCATTACACGCGACTGACCGATGGCAGCATTGCTTTTGCATCGGAGTTGAAAGGGTTGCTCGCCAATCCTGTTATCCGGCGCGAGGTCAATCCACAGGCAATCGAGGACTATTTCGCCTTCGGCTATGTGCCCGACGACACGTGCATGGTGGCGGGCGTCGAGAAGCTGCCTGCCGGATCGTATCTTCTGCTGAAGCGCGGCGCGGCAATCCCCAGGCCTGTCATCTGGTGGGACGTCGATTTTTCGCAGCGCGCGTCGGGATCGCGGATGACGCTGGTCGCGGAAATGAAAGAACGGCTGCGCGCAGCTGTTACCTCGCGGATGGTGGCGGATGTTCCGTTGGGCGCGTTCCTTTCGGGCGGTGTCGATTCGTCGGCTGTCGTGGCTTTGATGGCAGAGGCGAGCACGCAGCCGGTGCAAACCTGCTCGATTGGTTTTGACCGCGCCGATCATGACGAAACGCGCTTTGCCCGGATCGTCGCGGACAAGTTTGCAACCGACCATCGAGCGCGCACCGTGGCGTCGGATGACTTTGCCGCCATCGATACGCTCGTCACCGCTTTTGACGAACCCTTTGCCGATGCGTCGGCGCTGCCGACCTGGCGGGTATGTCAGCTGGCGCGCGAAACCGTGACCGTGGCGCTATCGGGTGACGGCGCGGACGAAGTGTTTGCGGGGTATCGCCGCTATAAGTTTCAGGCCGCCGAAGAACGCGTGCGTGCGATGATGCCCACCAATTTCCGGCGTTCGGTGTTCGGGGCGCTGGCGGCGAGTTATCCAAAAGCGGACTGGGCGCCGCAGATGTTCCGCGCCAAATCGACGTTCGAGGCATTGGCGCGTGACGGCGACGAAGCCTATGCTCTGTCGGTCGGCGTCACCGGGCCTGCGATGCGGGCCAGCCTGTTCTCGGACGGGCTCAAGCGCGAGATTCAGGGGCACCGGGCTGAGGACCGCTATATCGCGGCGATGCGTAATGCTCCGGCTCGTGAGCATCTGGACCGCGCACAATATGCCGACCTGAAGATATGGTTGCCCGGCGATATTCTGACCAAAGTCGACCGCACGAGCATGGCGGTGAGCCTTGAAGCGCGCGAGCCGTTGCTCGACCATCGCCTTGTCGAATTCGGGGCGCGGCTGCCGGTGTCGATGCGGCTGCGCGGCGGCACGGGCAAGTGGCTGATGAAAAAGGCGCTGCGCGGCACGCTGCCCGACGAGATTCTGTACCGCAAGAAAATGGGGTTCGTCAGCCCCATCGCCTCATGGTTTCGCGGGCCTTTGCTTGGCGAGGCGCAGAGGGTGGTGACGCGGTTGAACGAGACAGGCTGGTTCGCGCCGGGCGTGCTGGATAGCATTGTCAGCGCGCATCAGGCGTGCAGGAG